>CAMBEV010000379.1 GCA_945865595.1 Nannocystis exedens
AAATCTGCTCGAGGACGAACTTTTCGGTCACAAAAAGGGCGCCTTCACCGACGCGAGCGCCGACCGCCGCGGGCTGTTCGAAGAGGCGAGCGGTGGCACCCTCTTTCTCGACGAGATCGGTGAGCTCCCGCTCGTCCTGCAAGTGAAGCTGCTGCGGGTGCTTCAGGAAGAGACCATTCGGCGCTTGGGCGACTCGAAGGACATCAAGGTCGATACGCGCATCATCACCGCGACCCATCGTGACCTAGCAAATGAAACAGCAGCAGGTCGATTTCGAGAAGACCTCTACTACCGCATCAACGTCTTGTCGTTGCACGTCCCTCCGCTGCGCGAACGCAAGGAAGACATACCGGTACTCCTCGACCACTTCGTCGCGCGAAACAACGCGCGCATGGGGACCAATATTCAGGGCTTCTCCCCGGCGGCGCGCAAGCTGCTCTTCGAGTACGGATGGCCAGGCAACGTGCGTGAGCTCGAAAACACGATCGAGCGCGCAATGGTGCTTGCCGACCGCGATGTCATTGAACCGAGCGATTTACCTGATCGATTGCGTCAGGCGTTCGACCCGGTGCGCATGCAACTGTCGACCGGTGAGCTGTCGATCAAGAAGACGACGGCGGCGATCGAAGAGATACTGATACGTCGGGCGCTACAAAAGACGAACGGCAACCGCACGCGTGCCGCTGAGATTCTGGAGATCAGCCACCGAGCGCTGCTCTACAAAATCAAGGACTACCGAATCACCGACTTGTGACGCGCCGTATGACGCTCAGTAGTGGGTGACGCTCAGTACCGTGTTACCCAGAGCGCTTGCGGTGGGTAGTAGGTCGAGCGGTGGGTCCACTGAATCGTCCGCGCTGGAGCCACGCGGCCATTCGTAGCTGCTGCAGATACGTTTTCGTAGACGACAACGCGATTGGGCTTGCTGCCATCGCCCTGGATCCCCACCGACACGTACATGCGGTCTGCCTCTTCGAGGTAGAACAGGCCGTAAACACTGGTTGCCGCGATGTCGGCGTCACTCGCTGACGCGTCGATCACCCTGGGCACGATGTCGTAATCGCGCGTCGCGGCGGATCCAAAGTCGATCGCGTTCGCATCGAAGATCAAGACCTCATTGGTATGGTGCGCGGCGATGATCAGTTTGCGCGCGTGGCTGTACCAAACGTTGTGGGTCGTCTGGTTGTTGCCAGCGCTCAGGCGCGTGTTGGTTCCCGTGATGCGCACGTTGGGGTCGACGGCGCCGGTGATCGTGGACGCGTTGTTGTACACGAGAAGCGCCGTGCCACCGGCCGTGCGCCCCCCCATGCTTGCGACGAACAAGCGATCGCGGGCTTCGTCGACGTACGGAAATACCGCGAATCCGATCATGGGCGATTCGACGACGCGGGTCGGCGCGATGTTGCCGTCGGCGCTGTGCGCGTCGTGAAAGGCGAGCAGGTTGCTGCCGAACGTATTCGCGACATAAAGAATATCGCGGGTACCGTCTTTCCAGACGCCGTGCGGCTGGACCAACTTGGTCTTGTCGTTTGCGGGCACGTCGCCGCCGAAAATGTGGCGTGAGAGCTTGCCGCCAGCGGTCGCCTTCGAGACGTTCGAAAACACGCCGATCGAGCCGGGCTCTATCGGATCCTTGGGATTGCACGGACTGCATCGCTCGTTGTCCTGCCGCGTGAAGAGGGCGGCGACGTAGACCTCGTCCTTCGCCTCGTCGACGAAGAGGCCGTGGCCGAAGCTCAGGCGCACGTCGGCCGAATCGACAAGATCGTTGACGGGTAACGTGGCCTGAGGGGTGAATTCGCCGTTGAGCGTCTCGGCGGGATCGAACTTGAGAATGGCGTGCCAGTTCGCCTTTCCGTCGTACTCGCCAGTGCCTACCCAAAGGCGCTCATGACCGGTGCTCCACACGGTGCCGGCGTCGAGGCTCGCGCCACTCGTGCTGCATCCGTAAAATGTAACAGCACATGACGCAATAAGGCCTCGCGCGAGTGAGCGGCGTGTCATGTTCACATGCTCGCACGAACATGGTTCACCAGCATATCGAGAGCGATACGGTTTTCGCCGCCTTCGGGGATGATGACATCGGCAAACCGTTTTGACGGTTCGACGAACGCGATGTGCATCGGCCGGACGGTCTCGTCATATTGCGCGCGCACCTGCGCGAAGGTGCGACCACGTTCGGTGAGGTCCCGTTCAGCGCGGCGCATGACGCGCAGATCAGCATCGGTGTCGACGAACACGCGGACGTCGAAGCGCTTGCGCAATTCTGCATCGGCAAGGACGAGAATCCCCTCGACGATGATCACGCGCGCGGGCGAGACGGGCACGCCGTGGGGGTGCCTCGCGTGCTGCGCGAAGTCGTAGGATGGCCGCACGATAGAGCGTCCTGCACGGAGCGCATCAAGGTGCTCGGCCAGCAAACTGAGCTCGATGGCGTCCGGATGGTCGTAGTTGAGCTGCTCGCGTTCCTCGGGCGTGCGATGGCCCTGCGACCGGTAGTAGTGATCCTGCTCGAGCAAGACTCCAACCCCCGCTGGCAGTGCGCCCAAGATGGCGCGCGCGATCGTGCTTTTCCCCGACCCCGAGCCGCCTGCGATGCCGAGGACGATGGTTGCCTGCATTCCAAGGGCCTTACCGCGAACCGTCGCGATGGGCCACGGGGAAAGGCGCGGTCCTCGCCCTAATCTATGGCTCAAAACGGCCGTAGACTCGTCTTACCGGCTGGACGTTTCTGATCTTACGTAGGGGAACCCATGCGCACGTCGATGTTGGTTGGACTGGGGATGAGCTTGGCAACGGTTGACGCGGCAGCAGCGCTACCGAAGTGCAATTCGGAGGTTGTTCGCAAGATCATCTCCGCGGTCGTCGCCAAAACGACCGTTGCTGATGCCGAGGGCTACCGAGTCGCACGGTGGACATTTGCACAGCCCGTCGCGGCGAATGTTGCCGGCCTGAGCGCCCTCGTGAGCCGTGATTTCTTGGTCGAGGGCGAACTCGAGCTTGAGCTGAAGCACACGGGGAGTGCGCCTCTCCGCACCGTGACTTGCGAGTTTCGCCGGCCAGCGAAATACGGCAAGTGGCGGGCGGTACCCCTGAAAGAGCTCATCGCCGACGGCAGTTACCGGCGAGGCATCGCACCGGGCAAGTCGGCCCAACTTCGCTTCGACGACGAAGAGGATCCTTCGGTTGACGACAATCGTCTGATCGTCGTCCTGGTTGACGCACCCCCCGCGACCAAGACGAGCTTTTCAATCGCGTCCCGCAAGGCCCCGCCCCCAAAGGCACTGGCCGCCCCTAAGTTTGTGACCGCACCAAAAACGCCAGCTGCCGCTGCCCCTGCCCCTGCCCCTGCCCCTGCCCCTGCCCCTGCCCCTGCCCCTGAGCCGGACACGGTCACGACAACAACCAATGGCAAGCTCGTCCTCGACATCGCGCAAGCCATGCACGGCAAGCCCTACTGCTGGCTCTTCTCAGGCAAAACAAAGGGCTGCAAGGGCATCTCCATCTTCAGCAAGCCCAACAACGGCTACCTAGCTCCGCTAGAAGCCACAACCGCCGAGGGCAAGAGCACGCTCTACAAGCCCGATAGCTTGTCGACCTACGGCACCTACT
>CAMBEV010000380.1 GCA_945865595.1 Nannocystis exedens
TCTCGGTGTTTCATGCCCCCTCTCCCTACGGGAGAGGATCAAGGTGAGGGGCTGCATCGGGCCACGAGTCTTCACAACCAAGTGCGGTGGGAGCGGCGATTTTCTACCCTCACCTCGATCCTCTCCCATGGGGAGAGGGGGCCAGGCGCCATCGTTTTCGCACCTCCTGCCAATGAGCACAATGGTCAGGCCATGAAGGTGCGTGCCGCCGTTCTCGCGCCGGTTGCCTTCGCAGTCGCGCTTGCCCCGTTTTCGGCGGCCGCGGCGGATCCTATCCCAAGCGTTGATGCAATGATCGCGCGTAAAGTTACATTTTCGTGGGACCGCTCCGTGTTGAGGGCAACCGTTAGCTTTCGGGACGCCCTAGAAGGTAAGGTGGTTGACAAAGTGACGAGCGGCCTTCCGTGGACGGTCGCCGTGCGCGCCCTCCTCTATCGCGATGGACAAGCTGCACCCGTCGCGCTTGCCGTGCAGACATGCCGCATCACCTTTGACTTATGGGATGAGGTCTATCGGACAGAGATCCGATCGGCGGCTGGCAATCGCAACCAGGTCGTGTCCTCGCTCGAGAGCGCGCTCGCCGTGTGCGTAGAGCTGCGTTCCTTTGCGGTGGCCTCGCAGCGCGTCGTCGACCCGCGCGTGAGGCACAGGCTCGCGGTGCTTGCGGAGGTCAACCCGATCTCGCCCGAGATGATCGAACAGCTGCAACGGTGGGTTTCGAGGCCTGTGGTGTCTGCGCAGCTGAGGCCCGGCGATGCTCTTTTCGGGAGCTTTGCGGGGCTCTTCATGCGCGAGCTCGGCAAGAGCGATCAAACAATCGTCTTTCGGTCGGAAGCACGCGTGCCGTGAACACGCTTGACGAAAAGGTCGAAGGGCTCCCCGCGCTGCCCGGCGTCTACCTGTTCAAAGACAAGAACGGGGCGATCGTTTACGTCGGCAAAGCGAAGAGTCTGAAGAGTCGGGTGCGCAGCTACTTCCAAGCATCAAGCTCAGACGATCGCGCGATGCTGCCGTTTTTGCTCGAAGTGATCGTCGATGTTGAAACCATCGTTACGGCAAGCGAGAAGGAAGCCGCGATCCTCGAAAATACGCTGATCAAACAGCACCAGCCTCGGTACAACATCAAGCTTCGCGACGACAAAGAGTTTCTCTCCATTCGCCTCTCGCTCGAGCACGAGTGGCCACGCCTCGATGTGGTGCGAAGGCCAAAGAGAGACGGCGCGCGTTACTTCGGTCCGTATCACTCAGCGAGTGCCGCGCGTAGATCGCTGCATCTCATCAACAAGCACTTTCAGCTTCGCACCTGTACCGATGGCGAGCTCGCGCGGCGCCGTCGGCCGTGCTTGCAGCATCAGATCAAGCGTTGCCCCGCCCCATGCGTGCTACCGATCGACCCAACCTGGTACCGCGAGCAGGTCGACGCGGTCGAAAAGTTTCTTGATGGTCGACACGATGAACTATCAGGTGAGTTGACGTTCCGCATGGCCGAAGCCAGCCGCGACATGGCGTTCGAACTCGCTGCGGTGTACCGCGATCAGTTGCGGGCGCTCGAGAAGGTGCACGAAGACCAACGAATCGTCTTTGAAGATCAGATCGACCGCGACGTCGTCGGTTACTTCCGCGAGGGTGAGGCCGTTGAGATCGCGCTCTTGTACCTGCGTGGAGGGCGCATTGCTGACGTGAGTACGCGCTCGCTCAAGGCCGTAGTCCCCGATGCCGAGGTGATCGCGGCGTTTGTGAGCCAGACGTATGCCGCAGACGAAGCGCAAGAGAAAGAAATACCGATCCCCAAAGAGATCCTCTTGCCGCTCGAACCCGAAGCGAGCGCGGGCGTCGCAGAGTGGCTAAGTGATCAAGCCGGGCATGGGGTGCGGATCACGGTTCCGAAGCGAGGCGCAAAACTCAACCTTCTGCGGCTCGCGATGGACAACGCTCGCCACGCTTTTCATGAGAAACGGCGCGTGTCAGACGATGTGCAAGAGCGGCTCGCGGCCTTGCAAGAGGTCCTGCGCCTTCCCGCGCTGCCGATTCGTATCGAATGCTGTGACATTTCGCACCTCGGTGGCGGCGATACCTCGGGCGCGGTCGTCGCCATGCGCAACGGCGAGTTCGACAAGAAGTGCTACCGCAGTTTCCACGTTCGTGGCAGCGAAGCGCACGCCTCGAGCGACGCGCAAATCAACGATGACTACGCGTCGATGTACGAAGTGCTCTCGCGGCGATTTCATCGCGGAATCGCACAGCGAGACACTGAGGAGAAGGGATGGGAGCTGCCCGATCTCTTCGTCGTCGACGGAGGCCGAGGCCAGCTTGGCGTCGCGCTTGCGGCCGCCCACGATCTGGGCCTTCACGATCTCCCGATCGTCTCGCTCGCGAAAGAGCGTGAGAACGTCATGGGCGAACAGCTCGTCGATCGCGTGTATCTACCGGGCCAGAAGAACCCCATCTCGGTTCATTCGCACGCGGTCGCACTTTCCTTTCTGCCACGCCTGCGCGATGAGGCGCATCGCTTCTCGAACACGATTCGCGAAAAGCTCGGTACGCGGCGAAGGCTCAAGTCGCAACTCGATGATGTCAAGGGACTCGGTCGCGAGACGAAAAAGAGTCTTTTGCGCCACTTCGGCGATGTCGGCCGCATATTCCGCGCAAGTGACGACGAACTGCTCGCGGTGAAGGGCGTTCGGGCCCAACACGTGGCCGCCATTCGTGGTCATGTCGTTTTGCAACGGGCTCCTTCCCGCTAGAGGTGGCAGGCTCATCGTGTTACAAATACGCCCCAGAAAGCCGCGAGCACGCTGTCACGTCTGTAACGCCGTGTGGCCGGCCTCAACACTCACCTGCGCGAGGAATCCAATATGCATCGCCTGCACCGCTTGACGAAGTGCGCTGTCGCCGTGACCCTGACCGTGGGTCTTGGCGCCTTAGGCTCGGCCTGTCTCACCCGTCCTGCCGCCTCGAACAATCCGTCGCTGAAGACCAACTTCACGACGACGGTTCGATCGCAGGTGGTCGACAAGGTCGACTTGCTGTTCGTGATCGACAACTCGCAGTCCATGGGTGACAAGCAAGGGTTGCTCGCAGAAGCCGTTCCTGACTTGGTCAAGCGTCTTGTCCAACCGCTTTGCGTCGATCCCACGACGCGCGCGCCGCTCAGCAGCGGCGGTACGCTTCTTCAGGCCAATGGAGACGGCGTCTGTTCCGAAGGCGTGCCTGAGTTTCCTGCCGTCATCGACATGCACATCGGCATCGTGTCCTCGGCGCTCGGCACGCCTGGCTCAAAGACGTGCTCGGACGGCACGGGCAACAACAACGATCACGCGCGCTTGCTCAATCGCAAACTTGGCGGAGGTTCGGTCGGTGAGGCATCGCCCGATAACTTTCTCGCGTGGTTTCCGCCGACCAAGAACCAAGGCAAACCTAGCCCGTCGGTGACCGCCATCGCAGACGCGGCGAGGCTCGGTACGCTTTTCGCCGACCTCGTGAAGGGCACTGGCGAAGACGGCTGTGGCTTTGAAGCGCAGCTCGAGAGCATGTACCGATTCCTCGTCGAGCCAAACCCCTACGAGAGCGTGAAAGTCGAGGGCGGCGT
>CAMBEV010000381.1 GCA_945865595.1 Nannocystis exedens
CGGGGTCGATGCGCGCGCCGCCAGAATCGATGAACCAAACGATCGGCCAGCGACCACGCAGCGCCATCTGACGAAGCCGCGTCACCTTCTCTTCGCCGGTGTACCCGATCGAGCCGCCCTTGACCGTGAAGTCGTAGGCAGCGGCGCAGACCATCCGTCCATCCACTTTACCAAAGCAGGTCACGACCGCGTCGGCCTCAGGCTTGTCCTTGCCGTCAGGACCTGCGGCGAGACCCATCTGCGTGCCGTGGATGCCGATCTCGAAGAACACGCCGTCATCGAAGAATGCCGCGAGTCGCTCGCGCGCGGTCATCTTGCCGCGCAGGTGCTGCTTCTCGATTTTGTCCGCGCCGCCCATCCCTTTGATGCGCGCACGTTCACTCTCAAGCGCGGCCACAAGCTCTCGCATATTCATTTGCAAACCCTCATAGTCAAGTTACTTACCTGTCCACACGGGCTGACGTTTTTCGAGAAACGCCATGAGCCCTTCGCGGGCGTCGTCGGTCGACAGGCACTCCGCAAGGCGATCGCGCAGCAGCGGCAGAGCGCTCGCCAAGTCGAGATCGTCCTGCGCTGCGAAAGCACGAAGGCCCAGCTTCGTCGTAAGCGGACTCTTCGAAAGAAGTCCATCGACGATCACTTTTACAGCGCCATCCAGATTGGCCGCTGGGACCACTTGCCCGAGAAGTCCGAGTTGCTTGCCTTCGCTCGCCGTGATCTTCTCGCCGAGCAGCATCATCTGAAGCAGCCGCCGACGCGGAACGTGCCGCGCGAGCACCGCCATGATCATCATCGGGAAGAGCCCCACGTTGATTTCAGGCGTCCCGAGCTGCGCATCGTCAGCCGCGATCGCAAAATGACTCGCCGCAACGATACCGAGGCCGCCACCCATCGCGAGGCCGTTCACGCGCGCGACCATCGGCTTCTGTGCACGCACCAGCGCCAAGAGCAAGTCGCAGTAGTCGCCCTTAGACGGAAGCGCTTGGGCATCGGAGCCGCCCGTCATCTCCGAGAAATCGCCGCCCGCACAGAACGCCTTGCCTGCACCGGTCAGCACGATCACTCGCACGTCGTCGGCGTCGTGCGCATCAGAGAGCGCCCACAGAAGCTCGTTCGTCATCGTCGGCCCGATGGCGTTGCGGCGCTCGGGGTAGTTTAATGTAACTGTCTCGACTCCATTTTCACGCGAGACGACGATCTTCCTGTACGCACGACTCATCGCGCAGGTCCGAGGGAGAGAATCTCGCGCGCCTGACCAACGGTTGCGACCTTGCGGCCCACGTCACGCACCATCCGCGCAGCCACTTCGATCAAGTCACCGTTCGAACGCGCCATCTCGCCGCTTGGCAAGTAGAGGTTGTCTTCAAGGCCCGCACGGATGTTGCCGCCGAGCACAAGGCCCGTCCCGATCATCCGCCAGCCACACTTGCTGATGCCGATGACTTCCCACTCGCTACCGGCGGGCATGATCTTCGTCTGCAGCTGAAGGCTCTCAACCGTCGCCGGGATACCGCCAAGAACATTGACGATAAACGAGAACTGGAGCGGTGCCTTCAGAATGCCCATGTCGAGCAGCGGCCAGATGCCGTGGGTGTGGCCGGTGTCGAAGCACTCGAGCTCGGGCTTCACGCCGGCCTCGTTCATGGCCTTGAGCATCGTCATGATTTTTCCGTACGTGTTCGGAAACACCATGTCGAAGACGAACTCTTTGCGCTTCTCGGAGTATTTTGAATAGTTCATCGTGCCCATGTTGAGGGCGCCGATCTCGGGCTTGCTCTCGCGCAGGTACGTGCACTGGTCGGTAACGTCTTCGAGAATCGTGCCCGTCGAGAAGTTGAGGATGACAGGACACCGCTCGCGAATCTCAGCCTTGATGCGCGCGAACATCGCGGGGCTAAACGTCGGCGAACCGTCATCGTTGCGCGCGTGAATGTGCACGACCGATGCGCCTGCGTCGTAGGCCCGCTTTGCCTCGTCAGCGATCTCAGCGGGGGTGTACGGAATACCGGGGCACTGCTTGCGATTGGCAAGCACGCCAGTGAGCGCGCAGGTGATCACGCACAAATCAGGATCGCGGGTCGTCATGTTTCTTTCCTTCCGTCGTGGACCATCATCTGCACGCGCTTGGCGAGCTTCGTGAGAATTGTGAGGAGGTCTCGCTGCTCTATGCCCGAGAGTTCGTCGAGCGCCGCACGGAACATCTCCATCGGCTCCACGCTCACCTCACGCGCGAGCGCAAAACCCTTCTTGGTGAGGCGAATGCGCACGACGCGCCGGTCTTCGGTTGACCGTACACGGTCGACAAGCCCTTCGCGCTCCATGCGATCGATGATGCCCGTCACGGTGCTGTTCTGCGCGCGGATACGGTCGGACAGCTCACTGAGCGACAAGTCGCCAATTTGCTCAAGTATCTTGACCACAGTCAGCTGCGGCCCCGTGAGGCTCGCGCGCTTGGCGACCTCTTTCGTGATGCGCCGACTCTCGGTGTAGAGATAGAGAATCGCTTCGAGAATCGCATCGACTGCGGCGTTGACTTCGGGCGATAGGGGCTCTGGACGGGACATTTTCAGCGAACGGGCTCCTGCAAGATGTTTCGCGTGCGAAATATCGATGTAGAAAAGAACTGCGTCAAGCAACCAGATGAGAACCCGCCCAGAATCGACAAGCGCGTGTATGCCCTCACCCCAACCCTCTCCCGGCGGGAGAGGGAGCAGGGGGCTCTTCGCGCTCGACTTGCTCGACAACCGCTTCCCTGCCCTGCATGGACTGCGCGTGCTCGCGATCATCACGGTCGTGCAGTTTCACCTGACGTGGATCTACGGAGGCGAAGAGAAGATCCCGATCGACATCGAGTGGATGACCGCCTCGCTCACGATCTTCTTCGGCATGGACCTGTTCTTCATGCTGAGTGGCTTTCTGATCGGCTCGATCCTGTTGCGATCGATCGAGACGCAGGGAAAGCAGCAGGTTCGCCGCTTCTACCTGCGGCGCGCGTTTCGCACGTTCCCGCCTTACTATTTCGTGCTCACGCTGCTCGCGCTGACAACGCAACTCACCGCCACGCAGAAGCGTCTCCTTCCGTTCGAGTATCTCTACGCGACGAACTTTCTGTCGATTCGAAGCAAAGACGTCGTGATGGGCTGGGGTTGGTCGCTCGGCCTCGAAGAGCAGTTCTACCTCGCGGTGCCGCTGCTCTTCTTTCTGCTCTACCGATTGCGAACGCCCCGCTCGCGCTTTGTGCTTCTCGTTGCGCTGTGGGTCTCGGGCCTTCTCGTGCGGCTAAGCATCTACTTGTACCACTCCAACTGGGCGGACGTGGACTTGCACCGCGCGATCTACTTCCGCACGTACACGCGATACGACACGCTGATCGCCGGTATTTTGTTGGCGTTCGTGCATCAAGAGTGGAGCGAGCCCGTCACGCGGTGGCTTAAAGATCCATTTCACCGCGCGCTGCTTCTAGTGCCGTCGCTTGGCTGCTTGTGGCTCTTGATGCGTCCACTTCTGTTCGGAAAGCAGGGCGAGCAACTGATGCACGTGGTCTCGTGGGGAACGCTCACG
>CAMBEV010000382.1 GCA_945865595.1 Nannocystis exedens
GATCGACTCGTCTGCAGCGGCGAGTTGCACCATCTCGTTGAAGGCAGAGACGACCGCCGTTGCAGCGTGCGCCAGATGACTTGCCGTGTGGCTGCCAAGCAACTCGGGTTTCAGCAGAAAGCGAGGTTCACCCTCAAGCCACGGGTCACTGATGATGCGCGTCGCCCGAAGCTTGTCGGCGAGGACGAGATAGTCGGTGTTCATCGGACGGCGTTCAGCAGGAAGGCCGTTCCCACGTAGGCCGCGGCCTCAAGCCCGGCAAGGCCCGCGTTGCGTTCGGTCGCGACTGCGGCGTCGAGTCCCGCTTGCCGCAAAAACAATCCCTCCACGATCACTTTTCGCACGGGGAACAAGCCCAGCGCAAAGACAACCGAGATCGCGTAGCCGCGGAGCGATGTTTGCCAACCTTCAAACTCACCCGAAACCGCGTTCCCGATAATGAGGCCGAGTGCGATTGTGGCCCCCGCGTAACTCACCGCGGCTGCCACGTTCTCGCCGATGATTTCCTCGGCGTCGTCGTAACGCGTCACGAAGCGGAAGGCCGCGAGAAGCAGATGTAATGTAACTTTCGCAATTACAAAGAAGACGAACGAGATGCCGAACGAACCTAGGCTGTCGCCGGCCATGCACCGGGCGATGATGATGCCTGTTGCGGCGTACTGTGCGCCGCCAGCGAGGCCAGCCGCAATGTTACCCTCGGCGATCTGTTTCGGCAGGTGTCCGCGCATGAGCAAGTAGACGCCGAGCTTCGCCGTTGTTTCGAGCAAGAGCACCGACGAGAGGCCGAAGATGGCGACCCACATGACGTCGGTCATCACGCTCGCGCCATGAACGCAATCGGTGACCACCTTCGCGCTGATGCTGAAGATGCCCACGACACGGCCGGCTTCGAGCAACGCATAGGCCCCGTTCTGCTTCACCGGCCCCATGCTGCGATCGACGACGCGCCTCACGATGCGTGACCAGCCGAGCAGAACCAAGGTCACGACGGTGACGAACGCAAGGAAGTAAGCAGGTTTCTCGAGCATTCAGACCTCCTGTGGATTCACACGGTCACGGGCAGTGGAAGTCTTCGCGGACGTATTGCGGGAAGTCAGCGGTTTCGCTGGCGACCTGTTCGATCATGCATACGTCGGTGCTTTCGTTCAGCGGGACCACGCTCGGCTTCTCGATCTCGCCACCAAGCTCGGCGCAGAACTTCTTCTCGCTGATCAAGATGCCGTCCATCGTGGCGCTGCTGAACGCAACGGCTTCGTCGCGAATCGTGTTGAACTCTTTCGGGAACTCGGGCTTGCCGAAGTCCCACTTGAACTTCGCGTCCGATCCAACGGTTGCGCTTGCCGTGTAGGAGTTGCCGATGGCGCCGCTCAAATTGGTTGCGGTCTTGTCCATGCCGCGAAGCTCGATGTTGATCTTCGCACCGTCGAAGGTGATTTTTGCGACGAACCTCAGCGAGCGATCAACGCGGCCCGCGAGCAAGTTAGGCAAGCAGGTCATCGCGTACGTCCCCGAAAATCCGCCGTCGGGCGCTGCGCCTTCGAACACACCCGCTTCAATCGCGTTCGGATCTTTGCCACGCACGCCTTCGGTTCGCTCGAGATATTCATCGTACTGATCGTGCGCATTGACGCACGCCGTGGCGAACGTCCCGAGAAGACCACAAGCAAAAAGCGATGCTGCGACGCAGCGAGCAGAAAACGAGAAACGCATGCGCGCCATTATGTCACCGGTCGTGGCAAAAAAAGAGATCCGTTTTCGGCATATTTGAGACAAAGTACTCGCCATGATCGTCTCCCGTCGCGTTCGAGCGCTCAGTGGCCTCGCCTTCATCGCCGCGTTTGCCGCCTCGTTTTCCCTAGTCGACGAAAAAGAAGCGCAGGCGTCTGGCTTCTTGACGAGCCGTTTTGGCGCTGACCACGGTCACCCCGCACTCTCAACGCCCTACGCGGTCTACTTCAACCCAGCGGCCCTTGGCGGGATGCGCGGGACGCACATTGTTGCCGACGGCGTGCTTGCGCTGAGGCACATCGACTACACCAGACCGTCGAGCGCGCTATCGCCGAGCGACCCTGCAACCGTCAACGACCCGAACTATATCAAGTACAACACGGGGAAGAACGCGGCCGACAACATCTTGGCTTCCCCCTACATCGGCGTTGTCACCGACTTCGGGACCAAGGGCGTTCGTTTCGGATTTGCGTCGTACGTACCCTTCGGCGGGGCGATCAAATGGAGCAAGGTGAGCGGGTTCGAAAACGAGCCGTACTCAAAGGGCGCCGTTGATGGTTCGCAGCGTTGGTCGAGCATTTCGGGCCGCGCCCTCAACCTGTACAACACGGTCGCATTTGCCTACCGGATCGAACCCATTCGCCTCAGCATTGGTGCCAGTGCGAGTTTCATTTACAGCAACATTAACAGCATCAGGGCTCGCAACGCTGACGGTTCTGATGATGTGCTTGGGCCGAACGGCGCCTTGAGCGAAGGTCGTGCGCTGCTTGAAACCTCTGGCATCGGCATGACCATGGGCGCCGGCCTTCACTGGGAACCGATGGAAGACGGCAAGCTGCGCCTCGGCCTCTCGTACATGGCGCCCGCCAATTTTGGTCAAGACATGCGTCTTGCGGGCACGCTTGAACAGCAGTTCGGTACCGCGAGTGCGAAGGCGACGCCGATCGAGATCGACCTTGTCCAAAGGTTGCCCGATGTCATTCGACTGGGCGGCGCTTATCGCGTCACGCCAAAGTTCGAACTGCGGGCCGATGCCCAGTACGAGCGATGGAGCGTCTTCAACCGCAACTGCGTCGTTCGCAGGGGCGAGGCGTGTGAACTCGGTCCGAACGGTGAAGCCGACTCGTCCAAGGTGATCCTCGGTATTCCTCGTGCCTGGAAGGACGCGTTTGGCGCACGCGCAGGCGCCGCGTTCTGGCCGGTTGAGCAACTCGAGGTCTTTGGCAGCATGGGCTTCGGAACTGCCGCTGTGCCAAAGGGTACGATGGATCCGGCGGGTTACGACGCGACCAACATCTACGGAACGTTGGGCGGGCGCTACAAATTCTCGCCGCACTTTGCGCTCGCGGGCAGCTTCACCCACATTCAATATTTGAGCGTGACCGTGAACGACAGCTTTCTTTACCAATACGTACCGCCATCGCGATCGCCGAGCGCGGCTGGCGAGTACAACTCACGCGTGACGTTGATGAACGTCAACGCGGTTTACAGTTTTTAGGCGAGGAGTCAGGACATGAGCCCACGATGCACAAAGTCGTCATCCTGAGCTCTCACCGGCCTTCGGTCGGATGGTTGGCAAAGAACATGGCGGGGGCATCCGGCCCCAACGCACATCAGCGCTCCGATCCA
Organism: Nannocystis exedens; assembly: GCA_945865595.1. Classification (GTDB taxonomy): domain Bacteria; phylum Myxococcota_A; class Polyangia; order Polyangiales; family Polyangiaceae; genus JAHFDX01. The sequence continues at coordinate 3,358 of CAMBEV010000382.1, forward strand.
CGTAAGAAGCGACAGTTTCGAGTCGCGCAGCAGCCCACTGGCACGAAGCCGAACGACACAGCGGCACACCGAGCACTCACGTATTTCTGGCGTCGCCGTGTGCTGTCAAAAGCTCCCTTCCTCCTCGCATTGCGGACAAACGAAGACCGTGCCGTCAAACCGGTGTCTCCCGGAACCACTCCCGGGCCTTCTCT
>CAMBEV010000383.1 GCA_945865595.1 Nannocystis exedens
GGCAATGCCCAATCGAAAGAACCACTCGGGCGGCGGAGGCAGCTCACTGAAACCAATCACGTTCGGCCACACCGCCTCTGGCGGCGCATTCACTTCGATGCTTGTCGTCACATCGCGCAACGTCGGCTGAGAAACCTTGGCCTCGCCGAACGCAAGCGCGGGGAGCATGACCAGCATCGCGGCCGACTGCCCTGCCTGCGGCTTACGCGAGTAACGGATGATCGTGTGCGCAAGTCCTGAACCGACGGTTGCGATCACCGCAGCCATGGGAAACGCCATCGCAAGGCAAAGCACGCCTTCGAGCGCAAAGAGCAAGAACACGCACCCGGTCATCGCTGTGCCCGCAAGCGACAACACCATCGTGCGACCGAGGGGACGTGTCTGCTCAAAATTGTAGACGATCGCGCTGACAACTCCCATCGCGAAGGGAGTCACAAAGAACAGCGTCGCGCCGTAGGTGCCCAAGCCGAACACGCAGAGCCAGAGCATCGCTGTGCCAATACCGATGCTGGCCAGGAGCCCCGCCAGAGCGGCGCGCACGCCTGATCGCTCATGGATGGCGGGAGGTGGCTCGCTCTCAACGGCCATCCGATAGGGCGACGCTGGCTGAGGCGTCCAACGCGCGCGCGCACTGGTAGGAAGAATGCAGAGAAGCACAATGACAAGATAGTTGACGATTGGCGCAGCAAACGCGAGGCCGAGCCACGCAGGAATTCCCGCGTCGGCGGCACGACGCACGCTCATCGAAAGACCGACCCACAGAAACGGCAAAGCACACGCCACGAGTGCAAAGTGCATCGCTTGGGGCGCGCTCCCGATGCCCTCCGTCCGAAGCGCGATGCTCGGAACGAGATAGCCAAGCGGCGACCACGTCTTGCCAGTGGCCGCGTAGACGATCGCCGTATCGATCGCGAACTTGAGAACGGCGAGGAGCAAGCCGGAGACGAGGTAAGGCGCGCGCGCCACGCGAACGCGTAGGCCAAAGAGAAACGAGAGCGCCTTCATGCGCGCAACGGTACCGGATCTCGCTGCCCTGATTGCCAACTTCCTTGCGCGACGACCCATCTCTCGTAGATCATCGCGTTCATGTTCGACCAGACTGATACGCGTGTCGTCGCCGTTCCTCCTCCGCAAGCGGAAGCGGTCCTGATGGGGGTCTTGCAACAGTCCGGCTTTTACGTGCAACCGACCGGACCCGGCATGTGGGCCTGTCGCGCGATGCCCACCTACGGGTTTATCCCGCACCTCAACGTGCGCATCGCCGATCGGGGTGGCGTCACCGAGGTTGGACTGCACGGCTATGGCGAGTTTGACCAGAGCTCCATGGTCATCGGCATCTTGATGCTGGTGCTCTTTTGGCCCGCAGCGCTGCTGTTTGGCTACCTCGCGTACGATGGCATCCAGAAGAAGTTCCGGATGCTCGCGCAGTACCTGTGGTCTCAGCTTCCTCCCGCGCAGCAGCAAGGATATCCGGCGATACAAGGGTACGCCCCATGATTGAAGCGCATTACGACGCAATCGTGATCGGGTCCGGTTTCGGCGGCAGTGTTTCTGCGCTTCGTCTGAGCGAAAAGGGATACCGCGTTCTCGTGATCGAAAAGGGCCGCCGGTTTCGGCCCGAAGATTTTCCAGAGACCAACTGGGATCTTCGCCGCTGGATGTGGATGCCCAAGCTCGGCATGCGCGGCCTTTTCCAAATGTCGTTTCTCGATCACATCACGGTGATGCACGGCGCCGGCGTCGGTGGCGGCTCGCTCGTCTACGCCAACACGTTACCCGAGCCCACCGAGGCATTCTTCAAGGCGCCGTCATGGGCGCACGTTGCTGATTGGCAACGTGAACTCGCGCCGCACTACCTCACCGCCAAACGCATGCTCGGCGCCGCGCAGAACCCGCTCATGACGCGCTCGGATCACGTGTTGAAATCGATCGCCTCCGACATCGGACGCCCCGAGCACTTTCACATGACCGACGTCGCGGTGTACTTCGGCGACTCCGGCAAGAAAGTCAAGGATCCTTACTTTGGCGGTGAAGGTCCCGACCGCGTGGGTTGCACCTTCTGCGGCGCTTGCATGACGGGCTGCCGCGTTGGCGCGAAGAACACGCTCGATCGCAACTATTTGTATCTTGCAGAGAAGAAGGGTGCGGTTGTTCTTCCCGAGACTGAAGTCACTGCGGTACGCGCACGACCGCAAAGCGGGTACCTCGTCGAAACCAAGGCTTCGTTCGGCAACGCGCCCACACGAAAGCTGACCGCCGACCGCGTGTTCTTCGCCGGCGGCGTCATGGGAACGCTGCCCCTCTTGCTCAAGATGAAAGAAGATCCCGAAGGTCTTCCTCACCTCTCCGAGAGAGTCGGCGATTTCGTGCGTACCAACAGCGAAGCGCTCATTGGCGTCATCTCGCCTGAGCCGCACGAGAACTTCTCAAAAGGGATCGCGATCACATCCATTTTGCACACCGACGAACACAGCCATATCGAGCCCGTTCGTTACGGCGCAGGTTCTGGCTTCTTCCGTACGATGACCCTGCCACACTCGCCAGGGCCAACCGTCATCTCGCGGTTAACGGGCGCGGTTCGAGGTTTCGCTCGCGAGCCCCGCAAGTGGTTCAAGGCACTCACCGTTGACGACTTCGCCAAACAGAGCGCCATCCTGCTCTACATGCGCACGCTCGAAGGCACGCTCAGCATGCGCCTCGGTCGCAATGCAAGAACGGGCTTCCAGGTTGGATTGGTCAGCAAACTTGACGAAGGCACGCCGGCGCCCAGTGCGTTCATCGCGGAAGCGACCGACCTCGCCGCACGCTTCGCCGAAAAGGTCGGTGGCGTCAGCATCACGCTCCTGACTGAAACGCTGCTTGGCGTTCCCTCAACCGCGCACATCTTGGGCGGTTCGGTGATCGGGACGTCGGCGCAGGAAGCGGTGATCGACGATCAGCACCGTGTCTTTGGCTATGACGGGCTGTACGTGGTCGACGGCGCTGCGGTGTCGGCAAACCCAGGCGTAAACCCGTCGCTGACGATCACCGCGATGGCTGAACGTGCGCTTAGTTTCATTCCCGCGAAGGCGAGTTAACTGTCATCGCGGGCATAAAACCGTGGCTTCATCTCAGTCACCGCAAGGTAAATCGCGAGCCCCGCAAACGCGATCCAAAATTCGGCCGCGTAAAGGCGCCTGGTCACCATCATTTCGAAGGTGACGGCCTTCGCACCGGCGCCAAGCGGCCCGAAGCCTGCCCCTTCAGGTTTCACGACGACGAAGACCATGTAACCGGCGTAGATCACTTCGAACAGAAAGTTCGCGATGATCGTGATGTGAATGATCTGCCAAAAAGGCGGGCGTTTACGGGTTTGAGCCATCCACCCGCGAAGCTACATCGACCCAACCACACGGCCAAAGTTTCTCGCGGGCTGATGGTCACGATCCAGGGGGCTACGGCTACTATGGGGCATGACTATCCAAACGGGACTTTGGGCAAAAATATCAGCGGGCGTCGTACTTGGCGCGCTTCTCGGCGGTGCGGCTCTCAAGGTGCAACGCA
>CAMBEV010000384.1 GCA_945865595.1 Nannocystis exedens
CCATCCGGTTTCGACCCCTCGCATTAAATACCCATATAAAGGCGATTCGCAAAACTCCGCTCAAGCTGCGCCTTATGCACCTTCGAAGCAGCAAGCTCGATATCATACTCAATCCGCTTAAACTCAAAGCGGCGCTTCGCCGCATCGAAGACGGTGTAACTCGCACGGTTATCAAAATCCCGCGGCTGCCCAACCGACCCAACCGAAACGATGTACTTCTTGCCAGGCTCGAGCTCAAAGTCCATGGCAGGAAGCTCTTCGACCGAGTTGCGGCTGAGGGCGAACACCTTGCAAAGGTGCGAGTGGCCGATGAGCGTGATGTGGCCGAGCCTGTCCCAAATACCGAGGCACTCGCGCGCCTGCTCTGGCGCGAAGATGTACTCGAATTCTTCGAGGTGCACCGGCGACCCGTGGCACAGAAGGACGTCGTGCTCTTCGAGCCGAATTTCGTACGGCAGCTGCTTGAGCCACTCGATGTTGTCGGCCGAGAGCATCGATGCGTGGGTGTCGAGCGCGTGTCGCGCTGCCTCGTAGTAGTACGAGTAGTCCATGCGGCCTGCGACTGCGGCGTCGTGGTTGCCGAGGATGGTCGCCCTCGACACCTCGCGCACCATGTTCGCGCACTCGGTCGGTGAGCCGCCGTAGCCGACGGTATCGCCGAGGCAATAGTAGACGTCGATCGCCTCGCGACGATAGGCCTCGAGCACCGCGCTCAGGGCTTCATAGTTGGCGTGAATGTCGCTGAAGACGCCGAGTCTCATGGTTGTTCCGCACGAGCGTGAGCTTCGAACTTGAAGCAGCGCCGCTTTCGGATCATACGGCCGGGTGATGAGTACCCTCAAGGGCCAAGGTCCTACCGATGACGTTGCCGGTCCCGCTGCCCCTGAAGGTGGGATTGAAGAAGAACTCGACGACGCTGACGAAGGGCCAGAAAACCAGGGTTTCTTGGACTTCGAGTCGCTTGAACCCGTCTCTGAAGCCCCTGAAGAGGTGCGAGAGCTTGCGGCGGCGTGTGTGCGATTTGTGACCGCTCGTTACGGTGTGCCCATCCATTTCGAGCCAGAAACGCTCAGTTTGGTTGACCAATACGTCACGGACTCGCGTGCGGAGGTGCTCGTTCGACCCGAGGCTGCTGAAGTTTTGCAGGCGGTAATCGGCGCGTACTTGGGCGAGGTGATGCGGCGCCACTTCAGCGGAACGTGGTTCTGTTTGGGAGAGCACTCTGGGTGGCGTGTGAACTTTCGACACGTGTATCTTACAACGAACCCAATCGGGATGGTGCGTGAGGCTCTCCTGCGTGAGCCACAAGAAGGATGGCACGCGCACCTGCAAACCGATCCGCAGGATCGCGCGTTCTTGACCGAACGACTTGCAGCGTTGCCCGAGGTTCCGGAGGACGAGTACTACGCGCCGACCACGCGCTACGACGTGGTGTCGATCGCGCACGATGCGCTTCACGGGCGCATGGGAGCGACAGCGCGCGGGCACCTTGTGTTCGATGATGGTGACTACAAGAGTTGATGCTCTACTAGCGGGCGTGCGAACCCGTTCGATCGCCAAAGTCAACTGTCTTGACCACACCACAACGCGCGCTGTCACGCGTTGCGCAAGCTGCAACCGCGCCCTCTGCGAGGAGTGCTACCGCTTTCGCATGAGTGGACACGCGGCCTGCGCGCGATGCGCCTACGAGGCCAACACGCGACCGGCACGTCGTGCCTCGCTTGCAGTGGCCTTCGTTTCCGTCATCGCGTTTGCGGCGTTCGTGGCCATTCGGCGATTCGACCTTTGGCGAGGAGAGGAGGCAGGAGTCTGGGTCGTCGGCGCGATCATTGTGCTCATCGCGGCCGTCTTCATCGCGAGGTCGGGACGCTCCGCGCAGAGCCAAGCGCTGGAGCATCGCGATCCCGACGACGAACCCGAAGTGTTCGAGGAATCACCGGGACCACGTGGGTACGGTGCCGGGGCGCGGCGGGTGCTCATGGCGGCCTCCCCTCGCATCTCGGGGAGCGCAACGGCGCTGGTGCTCTTGGCGTGTTTTGGCGCGTCGGCTGTTCTCTTGCCCGCGACCGTGCGCCTGCCGCGATGGGTCGAGGCGGAGCTTGTGCTTGGCGTGTGGTGGGCCATCGTGTCAGTGGTGACGACGACGCTGCTCTACCGGGGCTTTCGCCTGCGCGACGACTTTGTGTACTTCGCGCCGTGGAATCGCCCCTCTGCGCCGGGCGAAGCCAAGAGCTCCTTCCGTGGTTCTTCGAAGAAGAGCGGCTCGTGGCTCGATGGGCTAAATCCGCTCGACGGCCTCGCCGATGCGGAGGGCTGCCTGGTGCTGCTCGCGGTCCTCGTCTTCGCCGGTCTCGCCCTGGGCGCGGCGTGGGTGCTGGTGGAACTCGCGCTGCCGGTGGTGTTCTTCTTCATGTACGCGCTCTTCATGCGCGCCATCGGTCGCGTCGCCAACGACAAGCACGACTGCCAAGGCGCCCTCTCCCGCTCCGTTCTGTGGGGCACGTTCTGGGCGACTGTGTATGTCGTGCCCATTGCGCTCATCACGTGGCTGCTCCACGTGGCCCATCGGTAAAGCGCGTTTACGAATACACTTCGTCTTGCTCGATGCGCGAGAGGACCCAGTCGAAGTCGCCCGTCGAGACCTTGGCTTTGCAGTGCGTGCACGCACCGGCCATGTTGCACTTCAGTGGTGCGCCGCAATTGGGGCAGCCGAGGTCGGTGCGCGGTGGGCCCTTGCGCTGCGTGCCGCGGATGAAGGTCCAGTATTCCGAATACTGACGTTCGCGGTTACGATTGCCGCCCACGACGCGTTTCTGGGCGTCGATCGTGTAGTCAAGACTCGTCGCGTACAGGCGCACCGTGATCGCGTCGTAAAATTTGTCTTGGGTTACGCGAGCGAGCTCGGCGTGGGTAATGCGCGGCCGTTCAATCACGTTCCACAGGCCGGCCTTCTCGTAGGCCTTCATCCAGTACGTCTGCGTCTGAAAGAGCGTGTCGCTGAGAAGCGCTCTCATGCGCAGGAGATCGCGCGCGGTCCACGCGACCTGAAATTCGCCGAAGACGACGTTCACGCGCTGCAGAAACACATTCCAGTTCTGCGTGGGGTCACGGTGCGTGAGGGCGTGCAGTCCGGCGGGCGCGCGTGGGTCAGCGATCGTCGGCAAGTCGGTGCCCTGCTCCTCGGTGGTGCCCGTGAGCATGGGCGCACGTGCTTCGCGTTCAAGGATCTGGACGCTCGTGACGAGCCAGTCAAACTTGCCTGTCGCGACCTGCTGCTTGCAGTAGCGGCACTGGCCGCCGAACACTTGGTCCTGCGGCGCTCCACAACTCGGACAGCCGAACACGCGGGTGCGGTCAGGCGTGCGCGATTTCACGCCTTGGGCGCGGCTCAAGGTCCATTGCTCGCGCATGTAATAGGACTGCGGCTTGCCCTCGTACGTCTCGGTGTAGTTCGACTCGAACTCGACCGTGGCGTAGACGGACGCACTGTGGACGCCGGATGCGCGAACGAAGGTCATCGCGCCGATGACGATGTCGCTC
>CAMBEV010000385.1 GCA_945865595.1 Nannocystis exedens
CTGAACCGTTCGCGATCGACCGCAAGCGCTCCGCCCGCCGGCACGCGCGTTTCGTCAGCAACGGCGATGATCATCGACCCCGCGCGCCTCAGCTCCTCTTTGAGCAAGCCCACCGCGTTGACCAGAGCCGCGCCGCGCATTGAGTTCGAGCAGACAAGCTCACACAAATGGTCAGTAAATTGCGCCGGCGTTCGACTGAGCGGCTTTTGCTCAATCAGGTTGACTCTCACGCCACGCTCAGCCAGCTGCCAAGCAGCCTCGCAGCCCGCGAGCCCCGCACCGACAATCGTAACCTGCATGCACGCCCTGTTAGCGAACCTGCGCCCCGAGCGAAACCCGCGTGAGAAGTCTGGCTGATTTTCGTCGAAACCAAGCGAAGGCTAGGAGGGCGAGCGAAAGATACTACTGTATCTAGAGCGAGCCCGACGACGCATGCGCGCAGGGATCGGCGAAAAGCAGCAGACTTCTAGAAGCGCTCGACTTGCACAACGCCCTTTACCTTCTGAAGCGCCTTCATCACCTTCTTCAGTTGGTCGAGGTCGGCGCAGTTAAAGGTAAACAAGTTGACTGCCCGCCCGTCGTCCCCTGCGCGACAGTTGGCCTCACTGATGTTGAGACCGAGCACGCTGAAGGTCTGCCCAACGTTAGCCAGGATGCCCGGCTGATTGGTCGTCACCACGCGCAGTTGAACCGCTCGGTTGATCTTGGCCTTGGTGTCCCACTCAATGTCAACGCGCCGCTCGGGGTCAGTATCGAGCGCCTTCGAGCAACTGCGACGATGGATGGTCACGCCACGGCCCCGCGTGATGAACCCCAAAATATCGTCCCCAGGCAGTGGGCTACAACACTTCGGGTACCGCACGAGAACGTCATCGATGCCGTTGATGCGAATCGCTGTGTCTTCGCGTCGAGTCACCTTTCGTACGAGCGCGGCAACGCGCCCTTCGCGAAGGCTCTCCGGCGGTTTCGCGTCGCGCCCATCGTCGGACGGCGGCGCGATGAAGTTTGAAACGTCTCCCGGCTCAAGCTTTCCGTAACCGATCGCGATGTAGAACTCGTCGAGATTCTGCATCTTGAATTCGTCAAGCACCTTGCGCATCTCGGCGTCGTTCTTGAGCAATTTGGTGAGCGATATGCCGGACTTGTGAAATTCGCGCCCGATGAGCTCTTCACCGAGGCGCTTGCTCTTCTCGCGCTGTTCAGCGCGCAGGTAATTGCGAATCTTCGCGCGCGCTCGTGTCGTGCCGGTGAACTCGAGCCAGTCCTTCGATGGGTGCTGGTTTGCGCCGGTGATCACCTCGACAATGTCGCCGTTGCGCAATTTGTAACGAAGCGGTTCTAGTTTGGCATTGATGCGCGCGCCCGTAATGTGCTCGCCAAGTTTGGTGTGGATCGCAAAGGCAAAGTCGATCGAGGTCGCACCGCGAGGAAAGACGCGCACATCGCCCTTCGGTGTGAAGACGTACACTTCGTCCTGAAAGAGATCGACCTTCACGCCCTCAAGAAACTCGGCCGGATCTTTGAGTTCTTTTTGCCACTCGACAAGTTGGCGTAGCCACGCGAACCGCTGCGCGTCGGCATCGGCGATACCGCCGCCGCGCTCTTTGTACTTCCAGTGAGCGGCAATGCCCCGCTCGGCGACGCGATGCATTTCGTTCGTCCGAATTTGCACTTCGATGCGCTCACGCCCGGGTCCGATCACCGTGGTGTGAAGCGACTGATACATGTTGGGTTTTGGCAGCGCGATGAAGTCTTTGAAGCGCCCGGGCACCGGCGTCCACTGCGAGTGAATGACGCCAAGCGAGGCGTAACAATCGCTCACGCTCTCGACGAGGACGCGAAACGCGATCAAGTCGTTAACCTGGTCGATACCGCAGTCGTGCGACTTCATCTTTCGATAGATCGAATAGATGTGCTTGGCGCGACCGGCCACGTCGGCCGCAAACCCCTGCGCATTAAGCCGTGCCGAAAGAAGCTGGCTGACCTCGGTGATGTAGCGATCACGGTCACGCTTTGTCTTCGCGAGTGATGATCCGATCTCGCGGTAGGCCTCAGGCTCGAGATACTTGAACGAAAGGTCTTCGAGCTCGCTCTTAAAGGAAGCGATACCCAAACGATTCGCGAGCGGCGCGTAGATCTCGATCGTCTCTCGCGCGATGCGTTCCTGCGCCTCGCGTTTCATGTGCTCAAGCGTCCGCATGTTGTCGACGCGGTCGCAGAGCTTGACGAGCAGCACGCGAATATCGCGCGCCATCGCGACGACCATCTTTCGAAAATTCTCGGCCTGGCGATCTTCCTTCGACGTGAAATTGATCTGAGAAAGTTTCGTAACGCCGTCGACCAGCTCGGCGATCTCAGCGCCGAACTCGCGCTCAACGTCCTCAAGTGTTGCGAGGGTGTCCTCCACCACGTCGTGCAACAGCCCTGCGCATATGCTCGCTGGGTCGAGTCTCAGCTCGGTGATGATTCCGGCAACACTTGCAGGATGCACGAAGTAGGGATCGCCGGACTTTCGCTTCTGCCCCTCGTGCATGCGGGCGCTGTACTCGTACGCGCGCCGAATCAGCGCAGTGTCTGCTGACGGTTGGTAAGCCGTTATGCGGCTCACAAGTTCATCGGCTGAAAGCATCAAAAACGGTCTCAGGGCTAAGGTATCACCGCGGATCCAGCGCCGCAATTCAGCGGGAGCGCCCGGAGGGACCTGGCGCTATGGTGCGCGCCGATGAACGCGGCGCGGCGAGCGACAGTCTACGTGCACTTTCCGTATTGCCTACAGAAGTGTCCGTACTGCGATTTTGTCTCCTATGCGCGTGAACGACCCGAGATCGACCACGATGGCTACAGCGACGCCATCATTCGCGAACTCGAGGCCCGAAGCGAAGGGGTCAGCGGCATTGGTCACTACGAGAGCATTTTTTTCGGAGGAGGCACGCCGAGCCTATGGAAGGCCGAGAGCCTCGCTCGCGTCATCAAGCGTATTTACGAAGTGCTTCCGATCGCCGGCGACGCTGAGGTCACCGTGGAGTGCAACCCGTCGTCGCTCAACGGCGAGCACGCGCGACGTCTTCAAGGCATTGGCGTCAACCGCCTGTCGATAGGCGTGCAGTCACTCCGAAACGAACAGCTCAAGTTTCTCGGGCGCCTTCACGACGCTGACACTGCATTGGCCGTCATTCGCGAGGCGATCGCTGTCCGTGGCTTGCGCGTTTCGGGCGACATGATCTTCGGGCTACCTGAGCAAGCGGTGTCAGACGCGGTTGACCAAGCCAACCGCATCGCCGACACCGGTATTCTGCATATGTCATGTTACCAATTGACCATCGAGCCCGGTACGCGCTTCGGTGAGCTCGCCAAAAGAGGCCGCTTGCCTCTCGCGGACGACGGCAAAGTTGCCGACGCGTTCTTTGCGATCGACGAGGCGCTGCAAGCGCGCGGCTTTGGCCACTACGAGATTTCAAACTACGCCCACAAAGGCCAGGAGAGCCGGCACAACTTAGGCTACTGGAACGGTTACGAATACCTCGGCCTC
>CAMBEV010000386.1 GCA_945865595.1 Nannocystis exedens
TGACCTTGCAAGCGATATCGATGGCGACGGCGCAGATGAAGTCATATTTTCTGGATTTACGTCAGGTAACTGGACTACCAAGATTCTTGACGGAAAGACGGGCGCCGTCCGCTTCGAGCTCGCGGGGGCGCGGTTCGAAGGCGCAACGAACCTTGACGGAGTAGCAGGCGCTGAAATCGTCACCGCGGCAACTGACGGATTGAGCGCGTACGCGGTTCGTGCGGGGTCGCTTACGCGCATCGCGGGGCCCCTCGCGGGGTACCGCGCAGTGTCGATTGCGGACCCCTCAATGCGCACGCGTGGGCCAATTTCTGGGCGCCTCGCGACAACCCCCAATGGCCTTGCGATCGGTCTCACGCACGGCAAAACGCCGTACGCAAACCTCTTTGGCGCAAGCGCATTTGATCGCATCGCATTCGCGACGGTCTCGGGGACAGGTTGGCAACTCGGCAGCACCTATGCGCCGGGCGTCGGACACGTGAGCGAAACATTCGTCGTCAACAGCGCGACAAGACCCTACGTGCAGTTAGCGACCGGCACGAGCTTCGGCGCCCTCGAAGTTCTCGACAGTACGCTCCACGTGACGAACGCCGCCGCAACCACGAAAGAAGTGATCGTCGGCACGCTTGTGGGCGGAACAACATCGCTACCCTCGCCGCTCGTTTCAAAAGACGCAAGCGGTCCACTCGTGGTGATTCCGTCGCCAGTTGCAACTCGAGCCGTCGTTGACGCACGCGAAGCGTCACTGGTCGTGGCGCCAAAAACGCGATGGGAGGCTGATCTTGGACTCTCGAGCATCATCGATTTCGGAGGCGCGCTCGGGCTGCAATTGGTCAGCGTCGATGCGTACGATTTGGTCGCGCGACGCACGATCGACGGCATCGAAACCAAACGCGTGGCCCTCGGCATCGGTGGCATTGGCTCGAGCGGTTTCTCGCTTGCACCCCTTCGTGTTGCGGGACGCACTGAGCCACTCGTTGGAGTCGACTGGGAATCAACGACGACCACCGTTGTTCAGAAAGGCGTCGACCTCAGCGCAGGCTCGGTTCTATGGAGTAGCAATCCCATTTCCTACGGTGGCTTCTTTGGCTCGTCGATCGCAGACCTCAACGGCGATGGAACCGACGAGTGGTACTCGATGACCAACGGGCTCACGGTTCGCCAAGCGAGCAATGGTACCGCCATCAAAGATACGACCGTCGATACCGGATACTCGGCGCCGATCGCTGCTGACTTCAGTGGCGCCGGCAAGCCTGAACTTTTGCACCAAGGCGGAACTGAAGTGCAGCTGATGCGCGGCGACCGATCGATCGCGTGGAAGGCCGGCTACGTCGAGCCTTCCAACGGACGCTTTGGGACGCGCGTGAGCTGCGCTACGAGCGGAGCCGCATTTGTAACTCCGGCAGTTCAGTCTGCGTGGGTGCGTTGGTACGACGGCAAAACCGGCGCTGTCACGGGTTCGAAAGTTGCTGCAGGGGGCGCATGGTTCGATTCGATCGAGGCCGCAACGACCGCGGGCAAGACACCTGGCGAATTGAGCAACATCTCCTCAGTCGCTGACCTCGCCGGTAAAGGAGCTGCTGTCCTCTTTGGGTCGACCGACGGGTATCTGTACGCCGTCGATGCGTGCGCCAAAACGCTCACTTGGGCGATCGATTTAGGAGCACCGGTGGGCGACCCCGTCGTGGCCAATCAAGACGACGACGTCGACAACGAAGTGCTCGTCACCACCAGCAACGGATTCGTTCATGTTCTTGACGTTCCTCGGTGTGAGGGCGTCGGCTCTGTTTCGCTCAACGGCCCATCAGCCACGCAAACGGTTGCCGCCGGCGTGACCGTCACCATCACGTGGCCGGCGGCGCAAGGTGCGATTAAATACGATGTGGGGCTCGTCAATTCTGACAACTTGCCGGTTTGGAACCCACCGTTCCGCGAAGCCACCAGCACAACGTTCACATTCAACACCGATGGCCTGCTCGCGAACCGCCCGTACCGCGCGGTAGTGCGGCCCATCAGTCAGGCTGGCGCATGCGCAGAAACGTTCTCTACTGAGTTCTCGGTCACCGACGACATTCCGCCGACGGGCGCACTCTCCGCCTCGTACGGAGCCGCGGGGCTCCAAGTTCGTATCGACGCAAGTGACAATTTGGCGCTTGACCACTTCACCCTTGGGTGGCGATTGCCGGGCGAGCCGGCGCTCAATGCGCTTGGCGATCAACTGATCAGTGGCCGCACGGCGACGACGACCGTCACGTTCACGCCGCCTGACAGCGGCAAGAGCCTTGAACTCGTCCTCGAGGTCTTTGACTCTGCAGGCCTGAGCACGCGCGTCACGTTGACCGCGTCACCGAAGGGAACGCCACCACCGCCACCTGGGGACGGCTGCGATTGCTCGACGGGCCCTTCACGCTCACCTGGCTTCGCAGAGATGGCGCTGCTGCTCCTCACGATGATCTGGGTGAAGCGGCGCGTTGCATGAATCAAGGACGGATGGTCCCCAGGCGCTCACGCGCCGCAGCTTGCTTCGCTCGGTCAGCGCTCGTCGCCCAAACGGCCTCTGTGGGGGCCAACCGTGCGAGCCAGTCGTACGCTTCCGCGGCTTCAGCATAGAGCCGAAGATGTTCAGCAGATTGACCAATGCACTCAGCCGGTGCACGCAACGCCGGTGCCACCGTCCGTGCTCGCCGACAGAGCGAGAGGACGCCCAACTGATCGCCACGCTCACGCACCAGCTGCGCCGCGAACATGAGGTTCTGAACGCACCCTTCGCTGCCGTCGCACGAGGACCTGCGAATACGCTCGAGCACGCCCCTCAGCTTGGCTTCATCACGAGCGTGAGACGCAATCGCAGCGATCTCCCGAAGCAACCCATCGGAATCCGTAGCATTCGCGTTCTCAAGCGTTCGATACGCCTCTTGCGTCTTGCCTTCGCTCGCGAGGATGCGCGCCATCATGAGATAACCGGCGACCGATGTCGGTTCGATCGCCTGCAGTCGTGCGGCCGCATCGATCCCAGAAGTGGCACACGCAGCCTGATCGGCGCACCACGGTGAGCCCTCGCCATCGCTCAAGTCGGCATACGCGTGGCGCGCGCGTCGCTGGAGCGCACCGAACGCCTTTGGCGACCGCTCGAGCACCTCTGCGTCGATGCGCACAGACGTCGCGGGCAAGCGCAGCTCGATGCGACCGCTCAAGTTGTCCATGAGCGACGCGCCATTGGCTCCTTCGCCGAACAGCTCCGTTGCATCATCGTAACTCTGAATGAGCGGTTCGGATTCAGCAGCGGTGGGGCCCACAAGAGAGCCATCTTGCTCAGCCCCAAGGCGGTATTCTAATCGTGCCTGAGCCGGTGACGAAAAGAAGAGCGCCTTGGCGAGCACGTAATGGGCGCGCCCATAAACAGGTGCGCGCTCGAGCGTGCGGCCGATCCATGGCAGAACCGGCTTGCGTGCGTGGTACGCGCTGAGAGCGCCCAGATACGGGAAAAACGGCTCACCGGGATGCCGCGTCATCGCGGAGCGCA
>CAMBEV010000387.1 GCA_945865595.1 Nannocystis exedens
TGCGTGCGCGGAGGCTGCAGGCCCCGGACCGTCAACGTTCTTGGTCGCGTCTTTGGTCCCGCGCTTTGAACATGCAAGCAAGAGTGCAGCGCTCAACATGAGCAGCAGTGCGTAGCGCATCATCTTGCACCTCGTTCGAGCGGCACGCCCGCCGTACGCGAGAGAGTTACAGATGCAACACAGAGCGAATGTTTCACGTCGATTTTTGCCCTCAGAAGTTCGATGAGTCGATCTTGCGCGACGACCGCATCACGCACCGAAAGGCGGCCACCTTCAATTTCCTTTACAATGTCGATGAGCGCTCGCTCGGCCTTCGCAGCACGTTCGTCCGTAAACAATGCGAGCTCCTCTTTTTTTGCTTCGAGATCTTGCGCGGCTCGTACAAGCTCAAGACCCGCGTCTCGCGCGATCCGTTCGCGTTCCGTGGACGTTCTTCGGGCCTCCGCTTCTGCCTCTGCGATTTCGCCCGCGTACGTTCGACCGATAGCCGGCAGCGGAATCGGGAAGGCCAGGCCTACGCCGTAGACGCGTTCGTTGTATCCGTCGTTTTGTGCGAAGAGTGAGACGGTCGGGTTTGGAACACGGGCACGTCGATACAAAGAAGCGCGCGCTTCGAACGCCCGCTCCTCCTCGCGTAGCGCCTGGACTTCGGGGCGCCCTCGCTTGATGCGATCGATCGCACTCTGTGAAAGCGCATCCACGCCGGCGAGTGGCGAGAGATCGCCCTGCACCACCTGTGCTTGTGGAGCCGATGGATCGCCGCCTGTAATCGTTGTGAGCATGCTTTGCGAAGACCTGAGCCGCGCGGTCGCTTGCACCCGTGATTGCTGGATGCGGACGAGGGTGGCTTCGACCACATCTGCGTCCACTTCCGAGAGAAGGCCCTGATCGGCCCGCGCCCGTGCAGCCTTTGCCATGAGCTTCGCGCTCTGCTCGAGGCGTTCGGCGAGCACCAGCTCTTCCCTCGCCGCCACGACTTCAAAGTAGGCAAGCCACGCATAGGCAGCGGTCTCTCTTTCGGTCGCGGCGATCCGCCACCTCTGCGCGAGGACCTCGCCATCTGCAGCGCGCAGTCGAGCCCCTCGCTGACCTGCGAGCTCAAACTCTTGTGAAAGCGAAGCCGTCCAGTTCGTTGCTGCGAGATTCGTCCCGGCGGCTTCACGGTGCGCAAGCGATCCCGATAGAACAGGATTGGACGGCACCAGCCTGCGGGCAGCGACAACCCGCGCGTCACGAACCTCTTTGTCGCGATGCTCACGGCGGATCGCAAGACCCGCTGCCAACGCGCACGGCACGAGCGTCGCGCGCGATATCGTCAAACAACTTGACTGTTTTTCCGCCAAAGCAACGCGGACGGGCACCGCCACCATCACCGACAAAACGATGGACCACGCCATCCAAGTTTGAACACGCACAGCTGCCTCCTCGCGAAACGCACGAATGCACTTCGAGCCATCCGCCACGCAGGACGGAACGCTCGGCATCAGAACTGGCCCCGATGGGGCAAGGTTCAGGCGCGAGGAGGACGTTCGGGCGGCGCGATGCTTCGGGTCGGGGGCACTTGCCTGACGCATGCGCCGGAGAGGATCGCCGATTCAACGTTCAAGTGAGTGAGTGCTGGCTCAGAACGCGGGAGCGAAAGGAAACCACCTTGATGATCGTGACAGCTCGGACAACCGGGAGGGCATGACTGCTCGTCGCACTCGCCGGTCTCGTCCGCCAACGCTTCACCGGTGACGAGTTCGACGATTTCGCCCACAAGGTGATCAAGCATTGAAAGCTCGATCACCGTCGCAAAGATGCCGAGCCGAAAAACCGAAAGAAGAAACAAAAAGAGCCAGCGCCCACGACCCCGCGACCTCAAGGTGCACAACTCTTGCGCTGACAGGGGTTCACGCCGGACATAGCGACTCCTCTTGGGTGAGGCGGGAAGCATCTTCTACGTGTGTAGACGCTCTGCGACCCGCAAGATTACACCTTCAGGGCTCGGGGGCTGAAAATTCTCGCCTCCTTCACTCAACGTGAATCTCACCCATCATGCCGCCCTCGGCATGCTCGATAATGTGACAGTGGTACATCCACATCCCCGGCTCGTCGAAGTGCGACACGAGGCGCAGGGTCGCCTTACCGGGAATGATCAGGGTGTCTTTGTTGGCGAGGCGATCCGCAGGCTCAGACACACCATTGGTGGCGAGCAGTTGAAAGAAGAACCCGTGCAGGTGAAACGGGTGGGCCATGTCGCTCGCGTTTTTCACTTCGAGAACTCGTGTCGCACCGTTCTTCACGGCGAACGGAGGCACGTTCGGATAGAGCGCACCGTTGACCGTGAAGATCATCTCGCCCTTGTCGTTGCTTCCTTCGTCGAGCGTGATGGGCATGTCAACAGGACCGTCAGGAAGCCTGACCAAATCGCGAAAGGTCGTAGGCAGCGCCTTCGCTTGAACTGCCGCGACATCGCGCGTGCGTACTTTGGCAACCGCGATCGGCGGACGCTCGCCCGAGTGATGACCACGTTCGTAGGCTTCGCTCGTGAGCTCCACTTCGGTGTTGGGCGTCGACGCAGCAACGAACATCACGTCATAACGCTCCGCTGGCGCGATGAGCAGACGATCGGTCTGATACGGCTTCGGCATGAAGCCTCCGTCGGTTCCGATGACCCACCAATGGGCACCGGGGAGTTTCAAATTGAAGAAGCGACCGTTCGCCACGTTGACGATGCGCCACCGCACCGCAGCACCGGGCGTCACAGGAATCGTCGCATTCGTAACACCGTTAACGAGAATGGTGTTGCCCTCGCGCCCCATCATTTTCGAGGTGTCATCGAGAAAGGTCGGGAACGTACCGTCTTCCTTCAACCGCACGTCGTCGAGCACGAGCACGCGCTCTTCGTCGACTTGAGGCTCTTCCGAACCTCGTACGCGAAGGACTCCGGCGAGGCCCTTCTCAAGTTGCACGTCGGTGCGCATGTGCGGGTGAAACCAAAAGAGGCCCGCGTCTTTCAGCACGAACTCGTACCGGAAGGTGCCGCCAGGTTCGATTGGCGACTGCATCGCGAGGGTGCCATCCATCGTCGCGGGAAGACGAACGCCATGCCAGTGGATCGTCGTCGCCTCGGGCAAGTGATTCGTGAAGTGCACGATCAGCCGATCGCCAACTTTCACGTCGAGCAGCGGTCCGGGCACCGTGCCGTTGTACGTCCACACTTTCGTAACAGGCGTAGTTCCGAATTGCTTGTCGGCTTCGCGCGCTTCGAGATTCACCTCGAGGATGTTGGGATCGGCGTTGAGATCTTCGATCGCGGCGAGCGCCAAAGGATCGCTCTCGGGCAGAGGCACCGAGACCATGGGGGAAGTGCTGCACGAGAGGCTGCACACAAGAAAGGCGGCACCAATGGCGATCGACGACAGCGCAGCTTTCATGGGGTCCCCGTTTGCTCGTTCGAGTACGGCGAGTAGTCGCTGCCCTTCTTGC
>CAMBEV010000388.1 GCA_945865595.1 Nannocystis exedens
TGAAGCTCACCGAAGAGGGTTTCACCTTTCGCTCGCATCTCGACGGCCAACAGATGTTTCTTTCGCCCGAAGAAGCCGTCCGCATCCAAGGTCTCATCGGCGCCGACATTCAGATGCAGCTCGACGTCTGCCCTTCAGCAAATTCCGAACGTAGCGTGGTGGAAGCCGCCGTCGCACGCACCACGCGCTGGGCAAAACGCGCCGTCGCATCGCCGCGTCCAGAGGGTCAGGCGCTCTTTGGCATCATCCAGGGCGCCTGCTTTGTGGACGTGCGACGCGAGCACGCAAAGGAACTTGCAGCGTTACCTTTTGACGGTCTCGCGCTCGGTGGGTTCTCGGTGGGTGAACCCATTGCGTCGATGTACGAAACGCTCGAAGCCGTCGCCCACGAGGTCGATCCCGAAAGGCCCCGATACCTGATGGGCGTCGGGACGCCACAGGACCTGCTCATCGCAGTCGGTCTTGGTATCGATATGTTCGACTGCGTGCTCCCCACCCGCAACGCACGCAACGGACAGGCGCTCACCCGCTTTGGGAAAATCACCATCAAGAACGCGCGCTACCGCGAGGACAAGCTGCCTCTCGATCCTGAGTGCACGTGTCCTGCCTGCGCAACCGGATACGCGCGCGGCTACCTGCGCCATCTCTTCATCGCAGGCGAGATTCTCGCGCTAAGATTGATCAGCGTCCACAACCTCCACTTCTATGGGGAGCTCATGAAAGGCGCCCGCGAAGCCATTGAAAAAGGCAATTACATTGACTACCAGCGCTCATCTCTGGACCGAATGGGACACGGTGACCTACTCTAAGGCGGCTGGGTAGGAACTGAGGCGGAGCCAGGTTTGAAGTTCGTCTGCGAACAGTGCAAAGCGAAGTATCAGCTTTCCGACGACAAGGTCGCCGGCAAGACCATTCGCATGAACTGCCGCAAGTGCGGCCACCCGATCCAGATCAAGGTGCCCGCTCAGCCATCTCAATCGGCGCCACCTCCTTGTTCGATAGGCGACAATTCACCGACGCGCATCGGCGAAGTCAGTGAAGCCATCGTCGAGGCGATGAGAATGAGCCTCTTGGACATAGGGCCCGCCTCGGCCCAGGCCCCAAGTGTCCGCGAGGAGTGGTTCGTGGGTATCAACGGCGATCCCTCCGGACCGTTCACGCGCGAACAGATCACGACAAAGATGCGCGCGGGCACCATTACGAGTGACTCCCTCGCGTGGCACGAAGGACTCGATGATTGGCGGCCGGTCGCGGACATTTTAGAACTTGCGGAGTTGCGAAAGAGCCTCGCGCTCTCGATACCAGTGCCGGCTCCACCGGTGCCGGCGGCTCCACCGCCGTCGCGCCCGTCGCGTCCCGGTCCTCCGCCACCGCCGTCGCGCCCGTCGCGTCCCGGCCCGCCGCGTCCAGCGCCTTCGCGTCCAGCGCCTTTGCATTCGCCGCCGTTGATCGAGGGAGAATCGCCGCTCGACGTTGTGCCCGATCCGTTCGCGGGCCCACCCGCGCCCGCGACGACACCCGACCTTCCTGCGCCGGCACACACTGCGCCAATGCTGCCCGACGTGTCCGGTCCGGTCAGTTCCCAACGAGGTGCCCCTACGCCAGTTGCGGCTGTGGCCGTCATGCGCACGAGCGAGTCTCCACCGAAAAAGAAACCTACATGGTTACCTTATGCGGTCACGTTCATGCTCGGCTCGTTTTGCACCGCGCTCGATCTGGCGATCATCAAGCCGCCAGCACCCGTGGGCCCCGCCGCAAGTGCGCCCGCTTCACCGACGCAACCGCCGGTGGCCGGGACCGTCCAGTCAACTTCCCTGACCATCGCAGCAGAAACGGCGACGCCTCGAGCGAGCGGCAGCGTCGTCGCCCTTCCACCCTCCACGCCGCCCTCCACGGCGACCTCGACGGCCATTGTGGCAGCAGCTCCAGCCGCAACCCTAGCGGCAACAGAAACCGCACCGACCATTGCAACCGGCGGCGGCCTCGATCTCAGCGGCTTGCGGACCAGTGGCCCTCGCCCTGACCTCGACCCACAAGGCACTGGCGGCGGCAAAGCGACTGCCGGCGGCTGCTATGCGCAGAGCGACATCCAACGCGTAATCGGTACCCGCCAAGGTGGCGTAAGGCGGTTGTGCTGGACAAACGCGACCACGAGTAGCACCAGCGTCGGTGTCAACGTCTCGATGACCATCGGCCCACAAGGCAATGTTGAAAGCGTTGCGGCTACAGGTGACGACGCATCCGTAGCGCGCTGCGTGGAGGGCGACGTGCGCCGCTGGACCTTCGCAGCCGGGGGCTGTTCGCAACGAACAACCTTTTCGCTCAAGTTCATCCGTCAATAGTTGTATTCATTCGCTGTAAGAAGGCCGCACGAGAACCGTTGACTGACCTGGAGGCTATGCGCATGACTCGCCAACCCACTTGGACCCGCCGCGCCGCAATGGGCGCCCTCATCACGACTGCCGCCATTTTTGCAGCGGTGGCTTGCGGCAACAAGTCGCCGACCGAAGTGCCGCCGAACGGCATCGGAAGCGCCACAGGGTCAGTCGCCGGCTATCCGCCTGGCTACGCTCCACCTGGTTATCCTGGCGCGGGTGGCTACCCGACGGGGTACCCAAGCACGGGACCCACAGGCTCGGTGCCGTACTATCCAACGGCCTACCCCACGGCGACGGGCTACCCCACCGGCTTCCCGACGGCATCGACCACGGCGCCAACGCCCTCATCAACCGGCTCTGACCTGGGCGCACTGCTCGGCTCAATCGGCAGCTCCCTCGGCCTCGGCACGCTTCCTGGCAACGTGAGCGAGGCCGGTCTCGCAGCGCAGGCCGCGGTCTACGCAAGGGGAATGACGCCTGAGGGCGCGCTCTTCAAGAAGGTGCTCGGAGCCGACCAACACGAGTCGCTCACATTCACGATGCAGCCGGGTCGCTGCTACACCGTTCTTGGCTTCTCGCCGCCCGGCGCGGTCAAGCACCTGATGCTCGCGATCATGGCGCCGCCTTTCTATACCGCGCCCATGATGACGAGCAGTGCCGCGATCACCAACCGTCCGGTGGTTGGGCATCCGCAGCCAACGTGTCCGCTCCTTCCGATCGCGGTGCCGTATAAGCTCGACATTCACGCCAAGAGCGGCGCGGGCGAAGCGGTCGTGCAGATCTATTCGAAGCCGAAGTGACGCTACCGACCGAGCTGTTTGTGAGCTTTTCGCAAAGCCGCCACGTCACGTAGGTCTTGGGGTCTTCCGGCCGCCAGTTTCGCTGCGATGAGATCGTCCATCGCGATGAGCGAGACGGAGGCGCCATCAACGTCAACGAGGATTCGTTTCTGATAGGCGACAGAGAAATCCACGCCGGGAATTTTCCGGAGGAGATCCACTCTGAGTGGCGCCACGCCGAAAAAGACGAACTCATCGGGGCCAAGCGAACGCAGATCCCGAATCGTACTGGCGGGGGCACCGAATTGAACGAC
>CAMBEV010000389.1 GCA_945865595.1 Nannocystis exedens
CGGCCCTGGCAGACGTCGTCACCGCGCAGCCGACGCTGAAGGCTCCCAGTCTTGAGGTTGTTGTGCAGAGCGGTGTCCGCGGTGACGTCAATCATTGTCCAGTGCCGGACGCCGGCAAGCAGCCCGACAACCCCATGTGCTTCTTCGAGTGGGATGCTCCGCTCGCGACCTTGAGGGTGAACCTTCCCGTGAAGGTCAACGGTAAGTGTGCCCCCACCACCCAGAAGATCGCGGGAGGGCTCGACCTCGAACTGGGTTGTGCGTCCCTCGTCGCTGCCAAGGGGCCGGCCACCAAACAGTCAAGGGCTTATAAGTTCACCGTCACCGTTCGTGATGCCGCGCCCGCGCCCCACCGCGCCACTGTGTCGCTCGCGCCAGGCGAGGTGTGGAAGTTGGGTGGCTTCAAGCAAGCTGGCCAAGCTGCTGTGAGGCCTGCTGCGAGGCCCGATGCTGGGGCCGACGCCGGATCGACGGGAAAACCCAAGCGTGCGTCGTTGCTGGTTCAGCTGAAGCTTGCCGAGTAAGGGCCCGTTAAACAATAACTCTTGCATTCGGCCGCCGCCGCATCCCCGAGCACTGCGTTGCTCATCGGTCAAATACTTTAGTATTCTTCCTCTTCGCGCCTTGTGCTCGGGGCGCGGCGACGCCCTCGGTGCGACAGAGTTATTGTTTAGCGGGCCCTAACCGCCGAATTTCCAAGTCGACCCCGTGCCGTGGTAGTTCCAAACGTGTATGGGCGATGTCCCCACCCGCATTCACGTTCCGACGGCGCGTGACGAGCAGCGATCCTGGATTTGGGTCGTGGTCGTCGCGACGCTTGGTTTTGCCGCGGGCGTTGCATGGCCGCGCTTGCTTGAAATGCGCTTGGGACCCACGGCTCCCGGATCGGCGCCGCCGGTCGCTCCCGCCCCGGTAGCTGCACCTGCACGGTCCGCGGCTTCGGTCGCGCCCGTCGGCTCGGCGTCGAGCGCCGTCGTCCCGGCTGCGGTAGCCATGTCGATCAGCAAGCCGTACACGCTGTCCTGTCGCACCCAAGAAGGAGAGACGCGCCGCAAAGCGTCGGATTGTGGCGCGCTCGGCGACGTAGGCGCTGCGCTCGAGTCACGCCTGCGCAAGGTCGCCACATGTCCGGCGGCCAGTGGCGTCAAAGGGAAGTTGAGTCTGGTGCTCACGGCCGAGTTTGCATCAAGCAAAGTTACAATTGAGCTCGGCAAGGCCACAGCAATCGCCAAGGCCGACGAGCTGCTCGCCTGCGCGCGCGACGCGATGACGGGCGTCTCGCTCACGGGGATCGAGCATGATAACCCGCGCTACTCCATTCTCTATCACCTCACTTTTACCAGCGTCGGAGAGGCAACAGAGAACAGTGCAAGGTCGAAGTCCGGCGATAGCGTGCTCATCACATTCGGCAAAGCGATTGTTCGCGATGGACCGAAGGCTTCCTCCAACCGCCTCGACAGCCTCACGCGCGGCACAGAAGTTAAGATTATTGACCAACCGGGCGGTTGGTACAAGGTGCGCTATGGGGACGCCTTCACCAACGAAGGTTGGGTCTATCGCCAAGCCATCGGCAAGTGACAGACGTTGTCATTTGTCATCCTGAGCGAAGCGAAGGATCTACACGGCAAACATGCTGAAAGTCAGGTAACCTGACGAATGCCCGGGGAGATCCTTCGGGCGTCGCCCTCAGGATGACAAGCTATTCGCTGTCGCCTTCGGTATGAAACGGTTTGGTCTTTGCCTTGCCGTCGGCGTCGACGCTAAGCAGTTCGTCGATGCGCTTCTGTGCTGAATCGATCTGCTTCTGTGACGATTGAGCAAGCTTGATACCTTGCTCAAAGAGCGCGATCGACTGCTCAAGCGGAAGCTCACCGCGCTCGAGTTGCTCAACGATTCGCGACAGATCGCGCATGGCATCTTCGAACGTCGGCTCGGCGCCATCAGCGCCAGCGGTCTCAGCCTTCTTCATGGGGTTCGTCTAGCACGGGTTGTGCCGGCGGACGGCCCGCAGAGGACGGCACCAACATCGGGGCAAGCTCGAGACCATCGAACGACAGGGACAGGACATGGAGATCCCCTACACTCTCGACAGTCGGGCGCCGGTCGATAGGCCGCGTCCCAAACTTAGCCCAGGTCCGAATCGCGCGATCAGGGTCACGCGTCGCGGCAAACTGGATAGCCGCATCCCACGCAGGTTCGCCCCGTGTCGCCTTCAGAATTGCGAAGCGCAACCGAGGGTCAGGCTCAACGGGCAGGTGCTCGAGGAGCTCCCACTTCGCTTGCGTGGAGCCATTCGCGATGCAGCCGAGCACGGTGCCGATGCGCACGGACCGGAACATGGCATCTGCGCTGGTGAGTGAACACGGCGTGCGCGTGCCGTGCCGCACTGTCCAGTAAGTTGACAATATCGATATTGGGATACCTCGCATGGCGCGTAGCGACAGGTCCGGCTCGTCTCGGAGCACCTGCGCTTCGAGGGCAAGCGCGGCCAGCGCGTCGGCGCGTTTCTCCTTGTCCAGCGCGCGCAGTGCCGAGAGCGGCCCGCGCTTCGACAGCGCTATGGCCAGGTGTGCGCGCACGGTTGGCGATTTGTCAGAAACAAGGGCGTCCCACGGAAGCTCGCCCCCGCTCTCTCCAAGCGCTCGCACCGCGAGTGCACGCTCGTCCTCTTGTGAAGAAATAAGCAGGCGACGAAGTTCGCCTTCAATCGCCGGTTGGATCTCGCCACCCTTTTGCCGGTGAAGCGCATAACCGTAGAAGGCCTCTCTGCGCTTCTCGACGGGGGCCTTGCTCATCGCCGCGCGCGCGAGTGCGTCAGTCGAGTGCCGAGTGCCCTGCGCTGCGAGCGCCCGTGCGGCAATCTCTCGGTCGGGCAGGCGCTCATGGGAAAGATACGTGCCTATCGCGTTCGTCGCCTCCAACCCGCCCATCGCGGCAAGGTACGCAATGCGTCGCTCGATGATCGGGGTGTCTTCAGCCGGGTCAATTTGTAGGGCAAACGGCAGTATCCCGCGGCTGCGTGCGCGTCGCGCTAGGTCGAATGCAGCGGCGCGTGTGGCGACTGATTGAGCGAGCAACTTGAGCTGCGCGCCCGCATCTCGTGTTTTGAACGCGATGAGCACCATGACGGCTGCGGTCTGTACTTGGGGCGCTGCCGTAAGCGCCTTCTTCGCAGGTTCGAGTGCTCGTTCGTCGCCGAGCTCTGCCATCGCCGTGAGCGCCTCCGCAAGAACGTCTCCCGAGAGACGAGGCAAACGCATTGCGAGCCATTCGAGGGCGCGCAAGTCGCCAGCGCGCGCTGCGGCGATGACCAGTGGCTGCGGCGTCGAGTCGACGAGCCAGCTTGGATCGCGCGGTGGCCACGCGGCCCAAACCTCGGTCACCTTGTCGCGCGCCGACGACCGCGCCGCACGCAGGAGAATCCCCACCGACTCTTTCGTGTGTGCGTTCGCGAG
>CAMBEV010000390.1 GCA_945865595.1 Nannocystis exedens
GGCAGGGCTCGATTGGCACATGCCTCTCGTTTGGCATTCGCCTGTGGCTCTTCACCCTACCGACAGCGCTCGTGTGGTCGGCGTGGGCCACATTTGTGAGCAGCTTTTTCAAGAGTCCGCCGCTCGCCCTCTTTTCGATCCTCGGTCTCTTTTTCGTGCTCTTTGTCGCTCGCGCCGTGAACACGTTAATGGTCGCGGCCGAGGTCGTGTCTGTGCGTCCGTTCGCGTACCTCTATCCGAATGAGTACAGCGACATGATGCTGAGTGTACGCGCGGGCGAGTTCATGAAGGGCCTCTTGCCGTGCCTCGGTTACGCGGCGGTGTTGCTCGGTCTTGGCTCGTGGGTCTTTCGCCGGAGGGAAGTGTGATGAGCGAAGACGTACAAGCCAGTGACCCGATTGAAGCCGCAGCGCCCAAGGCGAAGCGCACCGCCGAGACTGCCGTGCTGTTTGAGGGCGTGAGCAAACGCTTCGGACAAAAGCTTGCCGTCAACAACACTTCATTTCGTATCAAGAAGGGTTCTGTTTGCGGGCTGATCGGTCCAAACGGCGCAGGCAAGACTACGAGCTTCTCGATGATGGCAGGGTACCTCAACCCCAGTGAGGGAAGAGTTCAGGTTCTTGACTATAGCCCTCGGCAGCTCGAAGGTCTTCGCGGCCGGCTCGGCGTCCTTCCTCAAGATGCGCTCTTGCCGGCCAACGATCGCGTCGGAGAGTTCTTGTTGCATATGGCGCGGCTGCAAGGGTTGCCAGCGGACAAGGCCGAGCAATCGGCCCGCGCGCGCCTCGCCGAAATAGAGGGTAGCGATTGGTGGGAAACGCGGTGTGGCGCGCTTTCTCACGGAATGGCCAAGCGGGTTGCCTTTGCCCAGGCGATGCTCGGTGAGCCGGAGGTCGTCCTCCTTGACGAGCCGACGGCGGGTCTCGATCCGCGCGTCGCCTACGAAATGCGCATGTCGATCAAGCGGTTGCGCGGTCAATGCACCGTCGTGATCTCAAGCCACAACCTGCAAGAGCTCGAGCAAATCTGCGACGCAGCGATTGTGCTCGATCGTGGGACGGTGGTTGCGCAGGGTCGCATGAGCGAGCTCACTGCGGCTTCAAGCGAAGTGCGCATCACCTTGAAAATGTCGCGACGCGATCAGCAGGGCAATGCGTACCGCATCCCCGACGGAGAGCTGCAGGGGCCGCTGCAGGCGCTCGGCCAGGTCGGTGGCGTGACCGCGGTTAACTTTGAAAACGATCGGAATGAGATCGTGATCAACTTCGACAAGAAACTTGCCGAAGCAGAGGTCGTCATTGGGCACAGCTTGACCCTCTTGCTCCAGCACCAGATGCTGATTAGCGGCGTGAGCAAAGGACGCGGGCTCGAGGCACGCGTGATGGACCTGACGGACTGACCTCTGCGGGTTACGCGCCAGCAACCCACATGGCGTAGATCGAACCCCAGCTCATGGCGAGGAGGATCGCGAACACCGTCCAGTTCAGCCACTCGGCCTTACGAAGCGCGGCCTTGGTTGACACGAGGCCCCAGCCCATCGCGAACGTCGCAATGCCGTTCGCAAGGTGGTACGCGACCGCAAGCGTACCCAAGATGTAGACGACCAACGTTGGCGCGTGGTGCCGCATATGCCATGCGATGTCGACGAAACGCTCGCCATGGCCCGTCTTGAGGCGCGGCTCGATCATCGCCTTAAAAATGTGTGCACCAAGAAAGAAGAGAACGCCGATCGCCGATAGGCGCTGCACGAGGTACTTCACGTTCTCCCACAAGGGGTAGCTGCGAACGTTCGGGCGCGAGGTGAACAAGCGGCCGATCCCCCACACGGTGTGGAGCACGAGCGGGACGAGAACCAAGATGCCCGTGCACATTTGTGCAAATGGATGGGGGTACGTCGTGACGGCGTTTTCCCACGCATCGGCGCTCTGGAATGCGCTGAGGTTGTTCCACAGGTGGTTGACTGTCCACACGCCGAGTGGGGCGATCGCGAGAAGTGACGCCACGCGCCCTCGCAAAAAGCTGCTCGATGTCGGTGGGGTGGTCGAATGGCTAGCGGTGGACATAGGCGGCCTCTCGTAGACGGTCCGGCTCGTGATTTACACGGATTTCTAGGCGTGTCGGTTACGATTCGGTGATGGTGCGAGCGATCGTTAGAGGGGGGCTCTCGCTGTCGCTGCTTCTTCTGGCGAATGTCGCCGCGGCGCGTGTAGCTCCGCATCCGCGCGTCGATGGGCCTGCCCTAACGCAAGTCCTGGTTACCGGACCGTCGTACAAGAAAGGTAAGTGGCTTGACTGGTCGGGTCTGTCGAAGGTCGCCATAAGAGAGGGGCTCTACAGCCTGCGCGTATGGGTGCCTGCCGGTGGACTTATCGATGCGGCCGAAGTGCCCACGTGCGCGGTGCGCAAGCGCATCTTGCTTAATGGCAAGCCCGTGCACGCACCTGACCGAGGGCCTACGGTCGTGCAGCTCGGTGGCCAAGGCAGCCATGAACTTACGGTTGAGATCAACGTTTCGACCTACGAAAGGCGCATCGCGTGCGGGGAGGCCATTCGTGTCGGTAAGGTCGGTGGCTCGCGCGAAGGGTGGACCTCGTTTCGCTATGCGAGCGACGATCGAAAGGCGGGCGGAGGGCAATCGGCGATCTTTATTCCACGCGACCACGACCTCGAAAGGCCCTCGGTGGCGTGCGTTGGACTTCACCCGTGGAACGGCGACATGTGGACATACGCCGCCTACGAGGAGCTCGCGAGTGAAGCCAACCGTCGCGACATTGTGTTGGTTCTTCCTCCCGGACTAGGCAACTCTCTTTACGTTGCGAAGGCCGAGCGAGAAGTGATGAGGGCGCTTGAAGCTGCAGGCGACGAGGCCGCGATTGATCCGAAAGCGATCGGGTTGTGGGGCGCGTCCATGGGCGGCGCCGGCGCGACGACGATCGGCTTTCATCGTCCTGATAAGTTCTCAACGGTGATCAGTTTCTTTGGCGACTCTCAATACGACATGTCGAGTTATGTAAAGGGGCTCCTCAAAGACGAAGATGGCGCAAAAGCTGTCAATGCGCTTGACGTTGTTGAGAACGCCAGACACCTCCCCGTGTGGCTGATTCATGGAGCCGCTGACCGAGTCTCTCCCGTGAAGCAAAGCGATCTGCTCCACGCGGCGCTCAAGCAACAAGGCTTCGACGTGGACTTCGACAGACCCGTTGACCGCGGACACGAGGGAGCGCTTGTGGCCGAGCACTTGCGCCGCGCGCTCGAACGCGTCGAGAAGGCGCGGGTGCCCACCGTCGTGCGCGTGACGTATCGTTCGTTCCGTACCGACGACGTGGGCGTCTATGGTGTGCACTGGCAGCGCGCGAAGGGCGCCGTCGAGGTGTTTATCGATGTCGAACGGAAAGGCGCATCGGCGATCGTCAAGCACTCTGACGGTGTGGCGAAGCTGAATTTTGATGGTTTT
>CAMBEV010000391.1 GCA_945865595.1 Nannocystis exedens
TGGCGGACTGGGCCTGATCCGACAGGTGTCCTTGCATCCTCTTTTGAAGAAGATGAATTCCCTCACCTCGATCCTCTCCCATAGGGAGAGGGAGCATGAAATCGAGCGATTTATGGCCCCGTTTGCCGAACAGCACAATGGTCAGCAAACGAGTGTGAGGGGCGCAGAAATTGTCTGCTTGGCGCAACCATTGGTCAGCTTTCTTGACGGCATTTGGCTACAGGGGGTGTGGAGCAAGGGTCCGAAGGGTTACCGCCCCGCTACTCTTCCCTACTTAACATTCTTGACGGTTCGGTCGAGCCAATCGCTGAGTGCGCGCGCCAGCTCGGCCGGCTGTGTCCAGTGCAACATGTGGCCTGCGCCTTCGAGATCGACACGCTCGAGCGTTGCGAAAGCGGCAAGCCGTTCGCCTTCGTCGGGCGGGTGGTAGCCCTCGGTGCCGCCTCCGACAAACAGGACTTGTGCTGTTACTTTTTTCGCAAACGCGATCAGGGTGCGCGCGTAAAATGGTGTCGGCGACAGCGTTCGGTGCAGCGAATCGTACGCCCACGAGACCGAGCCATCCGCTTGCAGTTTCGTGAGGTGCGGCACCCGTGTTGCGAGCACACCGAGGTCAACGCCTGGATGCGAAAGCGCGAGCCGTGAGAGTGCTTCTTCCAATGAGAAGGTGCGTGCGGCCTTCTTCTGCCCGTCGTTCACGCCTGTGACCCATTGCCGCATGCGGTCGGGTGCAGCGTCCGGTGCGTGATCAGGTGGGCCCACCCCTTCGAGCAACGCGAGTGCCGCAACACGTTCCGGAAATGCGCCCGCGAACAGCGTTGCAACCGTGCCGCCCATGGAGTGACCCACCACGGTCAGCGGTGCTTCAAGCTTCAGCGCCGCAAGGATGCCGTGCAGATCTAAAATGTAATCTGGAAAGTGATAATAGGTGCCGCCGGGGATGCGCGCTCCTTCGCCGTAGCCGCGCATATCGGGCGCGAAGCACCGGTAGCCCGAGGCGGCAAGCCGGCTCGCGACCAAGTCGAACGTCGCTCCGGCATCCATGTACCCATGCAAAAGGACGACGTTGCCGCGCTCCGGCACGCCATCGGGCTCCCACACAAGGACGTGATGTTCTAAGGACCGAACCAGGACGCGAACGCTCTTCACACGTCTATCGTCGCACGCCGTCGCAGGGTGCGATAATGTTCGGCGGAACATGACTCACACGATCACCCTCATTCCCGGTGATGGCATCGGTCCTGAAGTCGCGGACGCCACCAAACGAGTGCTCGAAGCCGCGGGCGCGAGAATCTCGTGGGAAGTGCACAACGCCGGCGCCGAGGTCGCCGAAAAGCGGGGCACCACGCTTCCGAATGAGGTGCTCGAGTCGATAAGGCGCAACAAGGTCGCGCTCAAGGGGCCCATCGGAACGCCCATTGGCAAGGGATTCAAGTCGGTCAACGTTACGTTGCGGCAGACGCTCGACCTCTACGCGAACGTGAGGCCCGTGCGCAGCTTGCCCGGGGTTGAGCCGCGCTTCGAGGGCACCGACATCGTGATCGTTCGCGAGAACACCGAAGATCTCTACGCCGGCCTCGAGCTCATGATCATGCCGGGCGTCGCGCAGTCAATCAAGTTGATTACCGACAAGTGCTGCCGACGCATCTGCGAGTACGCCTTCGAATACGCCGAGCGCATGCATCGCAAGCGCGTCACCGTCGTTCATAAGGCGAACATCATGAAGCTCTCCGATGGGCTGTTGCTCGAGGTGTTTCGACAAGTGGCGGAAAATCATCCACGCATCGAACCTGCTGAGATGATCGTCGATGCGTGCGCGATGCAAATGGTCAAGAATGCGAACAAGCTCGACGTGATCGTCACCGAGAATCTCTACGGCGACATCTTGAGCGACCTCGGCGCAGGCCTCGTTGGAGGTCTCGGTATCGTGCCGGGCGCCAACATCGGCGTTGACGCGGCCGTATTCGAAGCCGTCCACGGCAGCGCCCCTGACATCGCGGGCAAGGGCATCGCGAATCCAACGGCGCTCATCCAAAGCGGCGTGATGATGCTCCACCACTTGGGCGAGCACGCCGCGGGCGACAAGATTGAGAAGGCACTGACGCAAGTGTACGGAGCAGACAAGGCGCGGACCGCGGATCTCGGTGGCTCGCTCACAACGGCGCAGTTCACCGACGCACTCTGTAAGGCAGTGGCAACCGCCTGATCGCCTTGGGGTAACCGGCAAACCGCCTAACCCGCGTCGGGTCCCATCGCGGTCTCGGTCACCGGAGAGCCCCGTCGTGTTCGAATTGCGCTTGTCCACGGCCCGAACCCGTGCCAAGCCGCGCGTTCCCTTTTGGAGGTAGTAGCGATGAAGTTCTCAACGATCACACTCGCGAGCGCGTCGCTCGCCTTGGCAATGGCCCTTGCAGCAGGTTGCAGCGCGAAGACGGAAGTTGTCTTGACCAACAAGGCCACGGACGCCGGCAAAGACACGGGCACGACAGCGAAGAAAGATGCGGCGGCTCCCACGCAGGTCGATTCTGGTACCGGCGGTACTGGCGGCGGCGGAACCACCACCAACCCTGATGACCAGTGCCCAGGCGCAGCCGATTGCATCGACTGCTGCGTGACCAACCACATGACCGGCTACGAGACGTACCTGACCGCCTTCCTCGGATGCGCGTGCCAGACCAGCGTTTGCAAGACCGAGTGTGCTGCGACAATTTGCGCGGCGACGCCCGCGAACCCTGACGCAAAGTGCGATGCGTGCCTCAACGGTACCAAGACCGCAGTTTGCGATGCGCCAGTCCAAAGCGCGTGCTCAGCCGATACCGACTGCACGGCTCTGATGGGTTGCGCTCAGACCTGTCCGGAGTGATCCGTCGGCCTTAATGGAGGCGCCCGGGCTACCTGAAAGGGTGGCCCGTTTTCGTTAATTTAGTCAAGAAACTTGCCAATCGCTCAACAGAGCCTTCAGCTCGGCGGAGACCTCTCGGGGCACGAGCCCGACGACCACGACGTTGAGGCGATCAGGGGTGAAGTAGCGCTTGGCCACCGCGAGTAGGTCGTCGCGAGTGACCGCGTTGCTTCGTGCGAGGATCGCCTCCGGGCTTTGCTCACGTTCGAAGAGTGCGCCGAGGCCCCAGTGGTGGCCGATTTCTTCCTCAGAGTTCACCATGTGGCGCATGTCCCACGCGGTTCGTCGCTGAGCACGGGCCAGCTCGTCGACAGTGGGTGGTTCTCGCGTCAGTTGCGCAACGAGCGCGAGCATTTCGGCGACGACCCTTGCCGTGCGGGCGTGCTGAACTCCCGCGGAGAAGTCGATCACGCCATCGTCTTCGTATCCATCAAAGCCGCACGACACATCGTAGCAAAGTCCGAGCTCATT
>CAMBEV010000392.1 GCA_945865595.1 Nannocystis exedens
CGATGGCGACCGCGCCTCAATCGTACAGCGACCCCGGCGAACCGTCGGGGCGCACGCTGTACTTCGCGACGACACAGGGTGGATCGACCGAGGGCTGCCCACCATAGGTGAGTTGCAGTCTTGGCGATCCGCTTACGTCAACCATCTTACCCGTGTAGAGGCTTGCGTCCGTACCGAGTCCCTGCGTCCGAATCTCACCGCCGAAAACAGTGGCGCGCGCCACGTAGATGAGCGGGTCTGCCTCAGAGGTACGGTTGACCACCACCGACGCCGTCAGGTGGGCAACACCACGCGAGTCGAGCTCCTCAGCGCAGGCACGTGCCGTGTTGATCAATCCCTGAACGCAAATGATCGCTGCCGCTACAACCGGCGCAACGTCGATCCCCTCAGCAGAGCGAACGCCCTTCTCGCGCAGGAATGTGTAGTTCTCCTCACCAAGGTCAGCGCGAAGGCGTCGATGCACCGCGTTGTCGGCGTTGAAGGCCTCGAGGGCTCCCATCACGGCACCGCAGGCAGTGCGCGCCTCACGCCACGGCGCTTCGCGCGTTGTGCCGTATTGCCCCGAGCCTTCGCTGCTGTGACCCACGTGCGTCGTGAGATCGATGCCCACGAGTACGAACGATTGTGGATTGCCTGCGTAGACCTTGGTGCGCAGCGATTCGTCAAGTTGGTGAGCTATCGTCACGTGCGCAAGGGTCGCGCCGTCGTCCGTCCCGCCGCCCGCAGGTGAAAACGACTCGACCTTCAGACCGCCCACCTCAGACATCGTGGCAAAGCGAGACGCGACAGTTTGCTCATACTGTTGCTTCGCTTCTTGGCCAATGCGATCACCGCAAGACGTATGGGCGACCGTTGTCACGACGCTGGGCGCATGGAAGTCTGCGCCGCACGCGACCACATCGGAGAGCGTCTTGCGATCAGCAAACTGGAGTTCATCGCGCAGCACTTGCAGGCCGTTGATCAGTTGGTACCGATCACTGACGATCTCGTGCAGGTACACCTTGAGTGCGCTTCGCTCGACCCCGAAGTTTGATTCGAGATCCCAAAAGCGCGCAACGCGTGCGTGCGCGAGCGCGGGGTCAAAGGCCACTGGCATCGGGCCATCCTACCTCGCACTCCCCTCATTTCGCGACGAAGACGCGCGCTTGCCTCGCAGGAATCAACACCCCGGCGCCACCCGCTGCCGCAGTGTTCGTCAGCAACTCGCTGTAGCTTCCGCTCGGCAGCCCATTCACCGTTGCTGCCGTGTTGCTGCGGTTGATCGCAACGTACAATTCGTCACCCGTCGCGCTCAGTTTATACAGCCACGTATCCGCGCTCGCCGACATGGTCGTCCGCTTCCCACGGCGGGTCGCCGGATGCGCAGCGCGTATCTTCAGAAGCGCCGACACGCGGTCGCGCAGGAACGTCTGGTTCGTTGACAATCCGCTCCACGGCATCATGCGGCGATTGTCGGGATCACCCGCGCCCGCCAGCCCGACCTCGTCGCCATAAT
This sequence comes from Nannocystis exedens, assembly GCA_945865595.1. Classification (GTDB taxonomy): domain Bacteria; phylum Myxococcota_A; class Polyangia; order Polyangiales; family Polyangiaceae; genus JAHFDX01. The sequence goes on from CAMBEV010000392.1 coordinate 1,496, forward strand.
AGAGAAGCGGTGCGCCGCGGTTCGTGAAGAGCACGGCGTACGCATTCGCAAGCCGCTCGTACGCAGACACCGCCGTGGGCTGCGTGGGCTGATTCGACCAACTGCGCGATTTGTCCTCGTTCGACCACTCGTCCCAGAGCGGCGTGTCTTCGGCCATGTGGATGACGCGCCCAAGGTCGTGGTTGCCCGCAAACGGACTCATCACTGCATTCGCACCGTACGCTTCGTCATTCTGATCAAGAAAAGTTGCGAGATCGCTCATGTCGCTCTTGCGCATGAGGACACTCTTGATGAGCGCAAGACGCTCTGGGAAATCAAATTGACCATCGAGCTTGCTCGAAGGGTCGACGTAGTACTTGAGGTCGCTCTGTGTGTACGAAAACGTCTCGCCCACCAAATAGAACCGTTGCTGTGGCGATTGCTCGGCAACGACCCCGCTCGTGAGCCTGGCGCGCAAATCGGTCAACCACCGATCGTCAACGTGCTTGATGGCATCGAGCCTTAGGCCATCGATGCCATATTCAGTAACCCAATCGATTACATTTTGAACTGAATACGCGCGTGCGGCCGTGTTTGTGTAGTCCCAGTGCGGAAGATAATCGGTGAACCAGCAGCGCTTCCCGTCCGCGTTCCAGTCGCACCCTTGGCCGCAGATGCAATTGCGCGTGCCGTCGTATTGGGGCCAGAACCACGATGGGTTTTTGCTGACGATCTCCGCGCTCTTGTGCACGTGCACCATCGCGTAGTCGAAGAGCACCTTGATGCCCTTGCCATGTGCCGAAGCGATGAGTGCTTTGAGATCCGCGGCGCTTCCGAAGCAGCCTTCAGGGTTCTTCGGATCGAGGTTCTTTGGCCAGTACCCGTGGAACGCCGAGTAGGAGTGGTTGTCTTGCCCGGCGCCCTTGCCTTTTTCGTCGGTGTTGTCGGCGGGCACGGTGACCCACAACGTGTTGACGCCAAGATCTGCAAAGTAACCGTCGTCGATCTTTTTCTTGAGGCCAGCCCAGTCACCACCCATGTAGTTGACCATCGAACTGCTGACGCCGCTGACGTCGCAATTGTTCGCGCTGTTGCCGTCAAAGAAGCGGTCGACGAACACAAAGTAGATCACGGCATCACGCCAGTCGTAGACGCCCGCTGCAACCGCCCCGGGTTCTTCGCAGAGGGGAGCCGCGCACTGAACCGGCGCGCGCACGTTATTGATGCTGCTCGACGCGTCCGTAATCGTCGGCTGCGCGGGGTCGATCGTCCACGTCGTGCCGTTCGTAAAGAATTTGTACTGAACTTGCTTATTGTAAGGAACGTTGACTTTCGCGGTCCATTGGTTCCCCAGCTTGACCATCGCCACGCCGCTCATCCACCCGTCGGCACGAAAGTCGCCTCGAAGCTCGACGCTCGTTTCGTTACCTGCCGGGTACGTAAATGCCTCGCTGCACGCCTTCCACGCTTCAGGACACGATGGCGGTCCTGCATCAGGCCCCGGAATGAAGAACGACGCGTCGGGCGGCTGGCCAAGGTCCGTCGTACGCGAGGCATCGGAGCCGCACGCGAACAGGGCGAAGGAGAATGCGAGGGCAAGGAGATGGCGCTTCACGGCGGCGAGCTTGGTCCCTTAGCGGGGTGCGCGTCAATCCACTGCCCGCGCACGGGCGGCGCAGCAAGTCGCCAACCGCCGCAGTCTGGAGTAAACTATGCGCATGCAGTTCACCGCAAGAATATGGCCTGAAGATGGCGGCTACGTCGCGGAGTGCGTTGAGCTAGGGGTCGTGAGCCAAGGCCATACGGACGAAGAGGCGATCGCAAATTTGCAAGAGGCGGTGGCAGGATTTCTAGAGTGTGCCGATCCGACCGAAGTGCA
>CAMBEV010000393.1 GCA_945865595.1 Nannocystis exedens
GGCTTCCGCGCGGGAACGAAACTCGCGTTGAGGCGTGCGGCGAGAGCGCCACCGAAAATGAAGCCCCGCGCTTCGATGCCGACGACAGCGTCGACGTGTTCGCCGATGAAGCGCTCGGCGAGCGAATCGAGCACGATGTGAAACGCCCTGGGCGTCGCGATTAGCTTCGTCATGTCGCGGTACAAAACGCCGGGCTTCGGAAAGTTTGCCACGTCACGGATCAAGCTGCGCAGGTAGCGATCCGTGTCGGCGTGCAGTCCGCGCGACACTTCGGTTTGCACACCGGAGGGCTTGGGCGCACTCGCCTTTCGCGCTTTGCGACCTGCCGTGACCGCCTTGGCCGCCTTGGCCGAGACCGGCGCGCGTTCGGAGCGGGCAGCCGTGGGCGTTGCCTTCTTCGGGCCGGGGAGAGGTCCTTCCCTCGGTGGTTCGGTTTGCATTCCAAGCTTCATGGCGTGTGGTTGGAAACGGCCGCGTGGAGAAATTGCAGAAGGTCAGGCGACGAAGAAGTGAGGTCGAGTAGGAGCGGCGTGAGGGAAGCGACCCCTTGATCGTACGCCTCTGTATCGCTGCCGGAAGCCCCATGATGACTGATGCCCGGGCCACCTAGCCACAAATACTCGCGCCCTCTCGGGTCCACTCGCGCATCGACGAGCTCTGCATACATGCGCGTGCCAAGCGTCGTTACACGCAACGCGCCGCTCCAGTTGCGCGGAAAGTTTAAGTTCAACAGTGGCGCCCGCATCGATGGAACGCGCGCGCTTTCGGTTGCAAGGGTGAACGCAATTTTCGCTACTGCCTCAGCGCACGCTGTGCGATCGGCCCCCGAATCGGCACTCGTCGCAAGAGCAGGAATTCCCCGAAGCGCTCCTTCGCGGGCTGCGGCGACGGTGCCCGAATAGAAAACATCTTGCCCCAAGTTGAGCCCGTGATTGAGCCCGGACACCACCACATCGGGACGTCGCTTGAGGTAGCGCCCCGTTGCATGCAATGCGATATACACGCAATCGGCGGGGGTGCCGTCGATCGCGAAGATGCCCGGTTCGACCTCGCGTGAACGAAGCGGACGATGGAGCGAAAGCGCGTGACTCGAAGCGCTCTGCTCGGTTTCGGGCGCGACAATCACCACGTCGAACAGGGGCAAAAGCGCATCGCGCAACGCACGAATCCCCGCGCGGTTGTAGCCATCGTCATTCGAAAGCAGGGCGAGCGGACGGCTCATCGTGGGAGCCTATCAGGCGAAATTGCCCAAAAGTGGAGCGCAATCCATAGGTTACAAAAAATCGGTGTCGCATACTGGATTTATGTTCAGTGTCATATATACAGTATGTGTATGAGCCAAGCCCACCTCCTCCTCCAAGCGCTTTACCGACAGATCCACCGCGCGCCCTCGATGCCGTCATCGGCGCCGCCAAGTGTCGCCGCCCTCGCGCGCGCAACACTGCTTACGAGTGCGGACGTTCGTCAGAGCGTATGTGCGCTTGCGAAGCAGGGCCTGATCGACAGAGGTGTTGGGGGCGAGGTTCGTCTCACCCTCGCGGGTCTAGCGGTCGCGGTAGCCAAGATCGACCCTCAGCCTGCGCCAGCGATTCGCGAAGCGCGACGTGTTGCCTACGCAGCATGAGGCCGCGGTACACTGCGTGCGTTGACGACTTCTAAGCTCCCCCCAGACGCCCACTACCAAGAACGCCAAGCGCGATTACTTCTCGACGAGGCCTCGCTCGAACGTTCGAGCCGAGTGATCGCCGGCCTGCGTGTGGTGAGTTTCACGGGTGTTCTCGGGGCCCTCGTCGTGGCGCCGTTTGTGAGCTGGCCTGCCTGGGGTTCCTGGGCTGCGGGTACCTCGGGCCTCGCCTTTCTGGTGCTGGTCTTCGTTCACGCAGCCGTTGAGCGGCGAGCTGACGTGGTGCGCGCACGGAAAGAGTACGCAGCGCGCGGACTCAAACGTGTAGCGGACGGCCAAGCGTCGCGACCCGAAGGGATGTCGATCGCAATCGACTCGACGCATCCATACGCGCTCGATCTCGACTTGTTCGGACCGCGTTCCCTTTCGAGCTGGCTCGACGGCGTGCACACGCACGAGGGACAGTCGGCACTTGCACACTTTCTGCTCGAGCCCTGCACGACGACCGAAGCGCGCTCGCGCCAAGAGTTAGTCAAGGAACTTGCAGAGGATCACGCTTTCCGCGAGTCGCTTTCCGCGAACGCTGAATTGCTCGCCGCACGCCAACTCGACAAAGCCGCGATGCAGAAGTTGCTCACGTGGAGTGGCGAGGCGGCGCGCCCCGTCAACTCGCTTACGATTTTGGCGACCGCGATTTTCGGCGGCGCGACGTTGGGGATCGCGATTGCGGCGCTGTCGGGCATTGCGATCTTCAAGGCGTCGGCGATTGTGCTCGGTGCGTTTGCCATTTTAGTTCGTTTGGGCACCCAGTCGCGCGCCAGTGCGATTCTCGAGAGTGCTACCCCGCTTGTCGGAACACCCGAGCGCTATGCCGCGCTCTTTGGGCTCGCCGCATCGCAGCCGCTCGCAAGTATGAAGGGCCAGCAGTTGCAAGCGACGTTGACGCAAGGCGACGGTGCCGAAGCCGCGGCCAAAGCGCTCGGTACTATCGGAGCGTTGCTTGATGCGCGTGAAAATGGGCTGTTCCGGCTGTTCATCGGGCCGCTGTTGCAGTGGGATCTTTTGTGCAGCTTGCTTCTTGAACAGTGGCGCTCGCAACATGGCAAGAGGCTTGACGAATGGGTGAAATCGGTGGCGGCCTTCGAGGCCACGGCTGCGCTCGCGACGCGCGCGTTTGAGGAGCCCGAGGGCGCTTGGCCAGAGTTCGTGAGCGGCTCCTGCTTTGTGGCCGAGGGTCTCGGTCATCCGCTTATTGCGCCTTCCGAGCGCGTTTGCAACGACGTGGCGTTGCGCGGCGAGGGTGAGGCCCTTGTGATCACAGGTTCAAACATGGCGGGCAAGAGCACCTTGCTTCGCGCGATGGGCCTCAACGCCGTGCTTGCCTATGCGGGCGGCAAAGTGTGCGCATCGAAGTTACAATTAGGGCAGCTCGACGTGGTGACCAGCATCAAGGTTGCAGACGCGCTCGCCGACGGCGTTTCGTTCTTCTACGCCGAGGTGCGAAGGCTCAAGCTCGTTCTCGATACGGCAGAGCGCGGGCCCACGCTGTTCTTGCTCGATGAAATTCTGCGAGGCACGAACTCGCGTGAACGCGTCATTGGAGCGAAAGCGGTGGTGGAGCGGCTGCTTGGGCTCTCGGCCTTAGGGGCCGTGAGCACGCACGACCTCGCGATCAGTCAGTTGGCCGAAAATGAAACACTTAAGGTTCTCAATGTTCACTTTGAGGA
>CAMBEV010000394.1 GCA_945865595.1 Nannocystis exedens
ATCGTCGCTGGCGCGGTGCGCGTTTTCGAGCGTGATGCCCAAGCGCGCCGCCACGTTGGCGAGGGTGCGCGATTTTTCTTCGCGATGGATCTCGCGCGCCCACACGAGCGGGTCGACCCACTCGACCTCCTTGCGTAGTGCTGGTGGAACCACGGCGGGCTTGTCGACCACGCGTCCGAATTCGGCATGCAAGAACCCGCGGTCGAACGGCGCGTTGTACGCCGCGGGCACCACACGCGTGAGCAGCTCCGCGATTTCGTGGGCAACGGCTTCGAACGGAGGCTTATCGGCCACGTCAGCATCAGTGATTCCATGCACTGCCGATGCTTCGGGGTTGATGGGTCTCCCCGGATTGATCATCCAATTTTGCTGCGCGATGATCTCACCCCGGCGTCCGACCACAATGCCCAGCTCGATCACCCGATCGGTCAAGCTCTCGAGGCCAGTCGTCTCGACGTCGAGCATCGCGATGGGTAGGTCATCCCACTCAAGCTCGGCTGCGAACTCTTGCGCCGTGCCGCGCGCGATCGCTCGCATGAGATGAGCGATGCCCGGATAGTGACGCCCTGTCGGAAAACACCCGCATCCGTCGCTTACCGCACGCACTTACTTCATCTCCCGATCAACCCAGGTTTGCAGGTCCTCTGCGAAGTCGAACTCGCGCCCATTGACGAACACCGCCGGCGTCGCATGCACACCCACTTCGTTCGCTAACTTGACGTCCTTCTCGATGCGCTCTTTGCCCTCGGGTGATGCGTAATCGCTCAAGAATTTTTTGACGTCGAGCCCAAGGTCGGTCGCAAACTTCTCGAAGTCGCGATCTTGCGCGGCGTGTTGGTTTTGAAATAGCAAATGGTGCATTTCCCAAAACTTGCCTTGCTTGCCTGCTGCCCAAGCCGCACGCGCCGTGGGCTCGCCCCGGGAGTGCATTGGCAGCGGCATGTACTTGAAGACGAATTTTACGTCGGCCGGATTCGCTGCAACCACTTTGTCAATCATCGGAACTGTTTTCGCACAGAACGGACACTGAAAATCCGCAAACTCAACGATCGTAACGCGCGCAGTCTCGGGTCCCTGCGACGGCGAATCGTCCGCAGGTATGGTGCGCACGGCGTTGGGATCGAAGCGCGCCTTGTATGCCTCAATAGACTGCTCATGCGCCATGCCGTCGCGCACACTCTTGATGATGAAGTGGGCCGCCAACACGCACCGGCCGCACTTGCGCGCCTCGCGAATGCACTGGTCGATCGGCACCGCAACGTCGCGGCACGGGGCCGGCAACTCGTGGAGCAGGGCGAGCACTTCTTTTTTCTCGCGCGCGGTCAACTCGTCAAGGTTCGCAGCCGGAATCTGAAGAGGCGCAAGGGCCGGCGCACTCGGACCGCATGCGCTCGTCGCGATCGTCAAGCCAATAGACGATACGGCGAACCACCCGACGAACCGGCGCACGGTCAATTTACTTTCCTTTTCCGGCAGGCTTTTTGGGCGCTGCGGACCCAGCGGACCCAGCACCGGGAGGCGCCGCCGAATGAGTGGGCGCCGTTGACGTTCCCTCGGGAAGCTCGGACGCAATCGCTTCGTTGAGCTCGGCCTCTGCATCTTCGGCAACGAGCGGCATGAACTGACGACCGTTGACGAAGAGCGTCGGCGTGCCGACTACCCCTGCCTTTTCGGCGAGCTTTGCGTCGCGCTCGATCTGGCTGGCCACGCGGTCGAGCTTGAACTCGTTCCTGAACTTGGTGACGTCTAAGCCGATGGCCTTCGCGTAGCGCTCAAGATCGCGGTTATCGAGCGCGTCTTGGTTCTCGAATAGCTGATGATGCATCTCCCAGAACTTGCCTTGTTCGCGTGCCGCCAGCGCGGCCTCGGCAGCAACGCGAGCATGCGCATGAAATGGCAGAACGACGAATTTGTAAACCAGCTTGACTTTACCCTCGTTGGCCTTGAGAACCTTGTCGACGACCGGCATCATCGCCTTGCACCCCGGGCACTCGAAGTCAGCAAACTCGGTCAGGGTGACCGGTGCTTTTTCAGTACCCATGACGGGCGATCCATCGATCGGCAACTCTTTGACCGACGCAGGATCAAAGCGCGATTTGTACTTGGTTTGAATGTCGTCGCGGGCGAGCCCCTTGCGAACGCCTTTAACGAGGAAATTCGCTGCTGCAACACACTTGCCGCATGCGCGCTTCTCGTTGATGCACTGCGCGACCGGCACCGGCACGTCCGCACACGGCGACATCAGCTCGGTTGCGAGGGTGCGCAGTTCACCCTTTTCTCGCGCGGTGAGGATCGCCGTATCAATGCCCACGAGCTTCAACTCAGGCGGAGCAGCCGAAGGCGCGGCGGGGCCCACTTCCGACGTCCCAGGCGTTTGCCGGTCACAACCCGCCCCACACGCAACGGCAAAAGCGAGCGCGCACGCAAAAAAGCTGCCCAAAACGACGTTGACCTTCGCCTTGACGCTGTACTTGCCGCTGTACTTGCCTAGGGTTTTGCCCGACGTTGCCGGAGAGAGAGCCATGTCAGAGCCGAGGATTACCCGATTGTCAGAGGCGGGTCCATCAGACGAAACAGGGATCGCCCGCATCCCGCTGGGGCGTGAGACCTATGCCGTCGACTCCCCGTGCCTGGGCTGCGGCGTGTACTATTTCCAGATGCACACTCCAGGGTGCGAGTACGAGCAATGCGGACGCTGCGGCTATTCTGTCGTCGACTGCGAGTGCCCACCGTGATCCGCCCTGAGCGGCGGATGGTGTCGTGGAGCCGGCGGCTCGTCTTGGCCGTGGTAGGGATGGTGGCGTTCGAGGTGACCGACCGCGTCCGTGTGGCTTCTGGAGCGACCACGTATGAACATGGGCTGCCACGCGCGACCTGGGGTTGGACAGTTTGCTTCGTCGGGGCCGCCGTCTTCAATGCGGTTGTCATCGGCGAGATCGCGACGCGGTTGCAGGTCGGCGAAGCACCGGTTGCAGGACGCGACCGCAGCGCGGTCGGCGCATGCGGAACGTACCTCGCAGCCTGGACCTTGAGTTTTGCCTTGCCGTTCGAGCGCGGGTGGGCAGTGGGTTTCTCGCTCGTGGCCCTCGTGGCCACGGGGTGGGCGTCGTTCGAGGGCACCCTATCGGGGCTGTGCATCGGTGTTGCGATGTCCACGGCCGGGCCCGTCGTGGAAGCGCTCTGCGTGAGCCAGAGAGTTTTTCATTACGCTGAGCCGCTGCGCCATGTTTGGAACGTTCCCGCCTGGCTTCCCGTGCTTTACTTTTCCGTGGGTATCGCGGTGGTGCAACTTACTCGTGCGGTCAACCATGCGCTTCGAGCTGATC
>CAMBEV010000395.1 GCA_945865595.1 Nannocystis exedens
GAGCAGCGTCCGTTTCGACGACATGGTGCCGCGCTCGCGTGCCTGGCCGCGCTCTTGCTTGCAACGCTTGCTTTCGCCTCGTTCAATGCAAGGGGGCGCGCAAAGGGAGCGAAGAGAAGCGGGGGGTCGCTCGGGGGTCCTGTTCTCGCACTGAGCATGTGCGCACTCGCAATAGTTCCACTTCTTGACAATGCGTGGAGCGTGCACACCGACGTGACAAGCGTGCTTGGGTGGTTGCTCGCCTTGTGCGCAGCAACTGCTTACGTTGAGCGTGGCACTTCTCGCATGGGCAGCTTTTTCCGGACGGTCTTGGCGGTGACGCCCGTGGCCATTGCGGTGGTTGCGACGAGCGTGACCACGGGCGCCTGGCGACTTGAAGAGCTTGTACGCTCGCAAGCTTCCGGACCGGTCGATTGGTTCGCGTTCCGCGGCCCCGCAATGACCGCCTTGTTTGGCTGCGCAAGCTTGGGCTTATCGCGTGCAAGGCTGCCGCGTGCCGTAAGGGTGCACCTTGCAGCCATGCTCGTCCTTGCGTTTGGCGGCGGTTGGCTCAGTCCGTTCGGTGGATCAGCACAGCATCCGAGCACCGAACTTCTCGTTATCGGCATCGTTACATTTATGGCCAAGAGCACAGCGCTCACGTGGGCGACGACACTTCCGATACCCGCAGTGTCACGTCTTGGAGATCGCTTGCACGGCACCGCGTACGCGCTTCTTGCCCTTGCGCTTTGCCCGCTCACCTGGCACGCCGAAGCGCCCCTCTTCGTGAGGACGTTCCTCGCGAGTGCATCGGTGCTCATGGTCGGCGCCGTGTGGCTTGCGCGTAAGCTGCCGCAGCGGACGACCCGCGTGAACGCGTTACTGTAAGGGTATGCGGTGGTTGTTCCCGTTTGGGTTGGTCGCGTGCAACGATGCCGCGCGCGTCCATGAAGCGTGCATCGTGGATAGTTGCGCGGAGTACTGCAAGTAGCTCAAGCAAAACGGCGCCCCCTTTCGAGTGCGCCGCCTCACAACGAGTCTCTTTGCTAGTTCAAGTCCGACACACCCACGCGAAACGTGGGTGCCGACTAGACAAAGCGATCACTCTTCGTTGACCGCCGAGTACAAATCAGGCGGCGGTGCTGGCGGCGCGTAGCGAACGTTCTCGTCGCCATCGACGACCAAACGAAGTTGCTTGTACGCCGCAAGTCCCGTTCCGGCGGGGATGAGCCGGCCCATGATGACGTTCTCTTTGAGGCCGCGGAGGTAGTCGACCTTGCCGGCCACTGCCGCCTCGGTGAGCACCTTGGTGGTCTCTTGGAACGACGAAGCGGAGATGAATGACTCGGTCGACAGCGATGCCTTCGTGATGCCGAGAAGAAGCGGCTCGGCCATCGCTGGGCGTCCACCCTTCTCGAGCACGCGCACGTTCTCTCGCTCGAAGATCGTCTTCTCGACTTGCTCATCGACAAGGAAGTTCGAGTCGCCCACATCCTTGATGCGAACGCGCCGTAACATTTGACGAACAATCACTTCGATGTGCTTGTCGTTAATGGCAACGCCTTGCAGACGGTAAACTTGCTGAATCTCATTGACGAGATACGCCGCGAGTTCTTTTTCACCCTTCACCCGAAGGATGTCGTGCGGATTGGCTGGGCCGTCCATGAGCGGCTCGCCTGCGCGAACACGATCGCCGGGTTGCACTTGGATGTGCTTGCCCTTGGCGATGAGGTACTCGCGCGACTGATCGGCGACGAGGGCTCCATCGGGGCTGAACGGGGTGATGACCACCTTGCGCTTGCCCTTGGTGTCTTTGCCGAACGAAACTTCGCCGTCGATCTCGGCGATGATGGCGTGGTCCTTTGGCTTGCGGGCTTCGAAGAGCTCGGCAACGCGAGGGAGTCCGCCGGTGATGTCCTGCGTCTTTGTGGTCTCGCGCGGGATTTTCGTCAACACGTCGCCGCCGGAGATCAAATCGCCGTCTTGAACGACGATGTTTGCACCGACTGGCAACAAGTAACGCGCTTCGAGCGCCGAGTTCGGAAGCTTGAGCACTTGCTTCGTGTTCGGATCGAGCAACGTGATGCGCGGACGAAGGTCGCCTGAACGCGACTCGACGACGACCTTGCGCGAAAGGCCTGTCACCTCGTCGAGCTTCTCGGACATCGTAACGCCCTCGACGATGTCGCCGAACTGCACGATGCCGGAGACCTCGCTAAGGATCGGCATCGCGAACGCGTCCCACTCAGCGATGAGCTGTGCAGGCTTGACCTTCTGGCCCTCTTTGACACGCAGCTGCGCGCCGTAAACCAGGCGATGATGTTCGCGCTCACGACCGGTTTCGTCGACGATCACGACTTCGCCGTGGCGATTCATGACGCTCACGCCGCCGTCCTTCTTGGTCGCCAAGTTTGCGTTGCGAATCCGGACGAAGCCTTCGTTGCGTGCCTCGAGGCTGCTTTGCTCAATCTTGCCGCGAGCGGCCGCACCACCGATGTGGAACGTACGCATCGTGAGTTGAGTACCCGGCTCACCGATGGACTGGCTTGCAATGATGCCGACCGCTTCACCGATGTTGACGTTGTAACCGCGGGCGAGATCGCGGCCGTAGCACTTGGCGCAAACCCCGCGACGGGTTTGGCACGTGAGCACGGAGCGGATGACGACCTCTTCGATGCCAGCCTCTTCGATGGTGTGCACGAGGTGCTCATCGAGTTCGGTGTTGGCCGCGACGAGAATTTCGCCGGTGAGCGGGTCGACCGCGTCTTCGAGAAGAACGCGACCAAGAATGCGCTCGCCGAGTGGCTGGATCACTTCGCCAGCGTCTTCGAGTTTCGTCACGCGGATGCCGTCGAGCGTTCCGCAATCGAACTCGGAGATGATGCTGTCTTGTGCGACGTCGACCAAGCGGCGGGTGAGATAACCCGAGTTCGCGGTCTTGAGCGCGGTGTCGGCGAGACCCTTCCGGGCGCCGTGCGTCGAGATGAAGTACTCGAGCACCGTGAGACCCTCGCGGAAGTTCGCGGTGATCGGGTTCTCGATAATTTCACCTGACGGCTTGGCCATGAGGCCGCGCATGGCCGCGAGCTGACGAATCTGCTGCGTCGAACCGCGGGCACCGGAGTCGGCCATGATGTAGACGGGGTTGAAGCTCGGCTCGAGAAGTTCGACGCCAGTTTCGTGGTCGACAACCTTTTCTTTGCCGATGACGAGCATCATTTCTTGCGTGACCTTGTCGGCAACGCCAGCCCAAATGTCGACGATCTTGTTGTAGCGCTCGCCGTCGGTGATCAGACCTTCTTGGTACTGATCGACAACGCGCTGAACTTCCTCTTGGGCTT
>CAMBEV010000396.1 GCA_945865595.1 Nannocystis exedens
AGCACCTCCGGGCGCAGGAACTTGATCGCGACGCGCTGCTCGAGCTGAAGGTGCATGGCACACACAACCAGACCCATGCCACCTTCGCCGATCACCGATTCTACGCGGTACTTCCCCTCGATGACCTCGCCGATGGAGACCGGGGACGCAAGCGCGACCGCAGGATTGGCCGTCATCCGACGACCTCCCAGGTACCGATCGCCCAATTTTGGCGCGCTACACGCATTGTTACCGCCCCTCACCTGAGCGGCGATCGCCTCAGAATCTTGAGCTTTTCAAAATTCCCGAGTTGCGGCATGAGAACCCTTGGCTGTACTTTCGGCTCCCATTCAAGGAGCCCTGAACATGGCGGTAAAGGTCGCAATCAACGGTTTTGGTCGCATCGGTCGCTGCCTCGTGCGCGTGCTCGAACAGCACAAGGCATCGGGCATTCAACTGGTCGCCATCAACGATCTCACCGACGCGAAGACGCTCGCGCACCTTTACAATTACGACACCGTGCATCGAAGCCCGGCCGTCCGCGCCAAGCTTCTTGACGATTCCACCATCGACTTCGGGTCGGGCCCAGTCAAGATCACCGCTGAAAAAGATCCAGGGAAGTTACCTTTGAAGGCGCTCGGCGCTGAGATGGTGCTCGAGTGCACCGGCCTCTTCACCGACAAAGAGAAGTGCGCGCCCCACTTTGCCGCCGGCGCGAAGAAGGTGATCATTAGCTCGCCCGCCAAGAACCACGACCTGACGATCGTGCTCGGCGTCAATCAAGAGCAGTACGACCCGAGCAAGCACCACTTGCTTTCGAACGGCTCGTGCACGACGAACTGCCTGGCGCCCGTCGCCAAGGTTCTCCTTGAATCCTTCGGCATCAAGCAAGGCCTGATGACGACGATTCACGCGTACACGAACGATCAAGCCGTCCTCGACATCCCACATCGTAAAGGTGATTTACGACGTGCACGCGCGGCCGCGCAGAACATGATCCCGTCATCGACTGGTGCAGCCAAAGCGCTCAGCGAAGTCATCCCCGCGCTCAAGGGCAAGTTCGACGGCCAGGCCGTGCGTGTTCCCACGATGGACGTCAGCATCGTGGACCTCACCCTGGAAACCGAACGGCCGTGCACGAAGGAGTCGATCCACGCCGCCATGAAAGCCGCCGCCGAGGGGCCCCTCAAAGGCATCCTCGCGTACACCGAAGAGCAGCTGGTCTCGAGCGATTACATCGGCAACCCGCACTCATCGACGTTCGATGCGACGATCACGCAAGTCATGGGCGATCGCTTTGTCAAGGTCTTCAGCTGGTACGACAACGAATGGGGCTTCTCGAATCGCATGATCGAGTTGGCCGAGCTGGTGGCGCGGAAGATGTAGCTGCCCCGCACACTGCGGTTGCACCCCGCGGCCTTTGCGTGGCACCCATAAATATGGCTTACTAGTCGAGTGAAGACCACGCTCGAAATCCCCGACACTCTTTTTAGGCACGCGAAATCGATTGCCGCGCGAGATGGCAAGTCGCTCAAGCAGTTCGTCAATGAAGCGCTTGAGGAAAAATTGAAAACGGGGACACCGAACGCCGAGCCTGAATGGCTCAAGTTGTTCGGATCCATGAAGGCGTACAGGGCCGAGCTCCGGCGCGTCAACGCTACGATTGCCGAAGAGTTCGAACAAATCGATCCGGACGATTGGAAGTGATCCTCGACACCAACGCACTTTCCGCCTTCTTTGAAGGCGACCCGGCAATTGGCATCCTCCTCCGGCGAACCTTTCGACTTTTTCTGCCCGTCGTCGTCCTCGGCGAGTATCGGTTTGGTCTGCTTCGTTCAAAGAAGCGGCAGACGATCGAGCCCGCTCTCGACGCCCTTGAGGCAGTTGCAACGGTGTTGGCGATTGAAACGGTGACGGTCCGCCCATACGCCGAGACTCGTGATCACCTGAAGCGTGCCGGCACGCCGATTCCATCGAACGACCTCTGGATCGCAGCGCTCGCCATCCAGCACGGCCTTCCTATCGTCAGTCGAGACGCGCACTTTGACCGAGTACCCACCGTTACCCGAGTGACGTGGTGAAGCACGCGCGCTACCTTCGCCGCCGTGAGTAACCTGCTGACCGGCATCCGCACCATCCGCGACCTTCCGATCGACAACAAGCGCGTCTTCATCCGCGTCGACTTCAACGTGCCGATGGAAGACGGCGTCATCACCGATGACCTTCGCATCCGCGAGGCGCTGCCGACGATCAAGCACGCGCTCGAACGTGAGGCGCGCGTCATCCTTGGCAGCCACATGGGCCGCCCCAAGCCCGGCAAAGACAACAGCGCCTTCTCGCTCGAGCCCTGTGGAATCCGCTTGGCCGAGCTCCTCGACGCCGAAGTGCACATGCCGGACGATTGCCTCGGAGATGCCGCCAAGAAGGTGATCTTCGACCTGCGCGCTGGTCAAGTTTGTTTACTAGAAAACCTGCGCTTCCACCCCGAGGAAGAGCAGGACGACGAGGCCTTCGCGTTCAAGCTCTCCGAGCTCGCCGAGGCCTACGTCAACGACGCGTTCGGCACCGTTCACCGGGCGCACGCAAGCGTGCATCGCATGGCCAAGCTCTTCCGCGATCGCGGTTGCGGCTTCTTGCTTGAGAAGGAAATCTCGGCCCTCGGCAAGGTCATCGGCCAACCCGAACGCCCCTATGTGGCGCTCCTCGGAGGCGCGAAGGTCTCTGACAAAATCGTGGTCGTCGAAACACTGCTCAAGGTCTGCAACACACTCGTCATCGGCGGAGCAATGGCCAACACGTTCCTCGCAGCCAAGGGCCACAACATGCAAGCGTCGCTCGTCGAAGAAGACAAGCTCGCACTCGCACGCACCATTCTCGAAAAGGCAGCAGCCGCGAAGGTCACCGTTGAACTTCCCGTCGACCTCGTCGTCGCTTCGAGCACGCAGGCCGAAGCGGGCACGGTCGTCAGCATCCACGAGGTCCCCCCAGGCAAGATGGCGCTCGACATCGGCCCGCAGTCAATCGAGCGATTTACGAGGCACTTCGCAGACGCGAAGACCATCTTCTGGAATGGTCCGATGGGCCTCTTTGAGCGCGAGCCCTTCTCGGCCGGAACGTTCGGCGTTGCGCGCGCGATGGCTTCGTCAAGCGCGTTTACCGTCGTCGGTGGCGGGGACAGTGCCGCAGCAGTGCATGCTGCGGGCGAAGATCTGGCGGCGAAGATGGACCACATTTCAACGGGCGGAGGCGCGTCACTCGAACTCATCGAAGGCCGTAAATTGCCTGGGATCGAGGCTCTTCGCGGATGAACCACGCACGCAAGCCCCTCAT
>CAMBEV010000397.1 GCA_945865595.1 Nannocystis exedens
CGGTGACCTTTTCTTCCCGATCGATAAGAAGAATCGGATCTTCCTCAAGACCGGTGAGAGCCCGGCGGCCGAATATCCGCTCGCGCTCGGCCGCGAAGCCCAGTCCAGGCTGCCGCTCTTTCGGCCTGCCCCACGACTCCAGCCCGCGCGCGACGCGCAAAGACAAGCCGACCATGTTCTCCTTGCCCGGTACGCGCCTCCAGGCGTCGTCGTCAACGAACGGTTCGAGGTCGTCCAGTTCCGCGGTCGTACGGGAGAGTACCTCCAGTCACCGCCAGGGCAGCCACAGACCGACGTCCTCAGGATGGCGAGAGACGGCCTCGCCGCGCATTTGCGCGATGCCCTCGAAACGGCGAGGAGCCAGTCGGTGGCAAGCCGCAAGGAAGCCGTGCGGCTTGCCGGAGATGCTCAGGCCCGCTCCATCAACCTCGAAGTGATCCCTCTTGCAGGTATCGCTGACAAAGCGGAGCGCTACTTCCTCGTCATTTTCGAGGAGGCCGCGACCACGACTGGCGAAGCCGCGATTTCCGCGCAAAACGGGGCGATGCCTGCATCCCCGACGGGGGGCCAGCTGGCGGATCGAAGCCAGCCAGAGCAGGAGGCGGCTCGATTAAGGACAGAGCTCGTTGCCGCCAGGGACTATCTCGAGGCAATCGCAGGCGAGCACCAGGACACCGCGGAGGAACTTGCCGCGTCGAACGAAGAGTTGGTCGCGTCGAACGAGGAGCTTCAGAGCCCCAATGAAGAGCTCCAAAGTGCGAAGGAGGAGCTCCAGTCTGCGAACGAGGAGCTCACCACGGTCAACGACGAGCTACGCAACCGCAATCAGCAGCTCGACGTGGTTGCAAGTGACTTGGTCAATCTCCTCGAGAGCGTTCAGATCCCCGTCATCATAGTAGACCGAGCGCTTCGGATTCGACGGTTCACGCCCACCGCACGGGGCATCTTGAGCCTCCTCCCCGGAGATGTGGGCCGTTCGATCGACGACATCAAGCTCAAGCTCAAGGTGGACGACCTGGCCGAAAAAATCAGGGAGACAATCCAGAGCATCACTCCGGGGGAATGGGAGGTCGAGGGACTGGATGGCAATTGGTTCACGCTGCAAATTCGACCCTACCGGACGGCGGACAATCGGCTGGAAGGCGCGATACTTTTATTTCTCGACATCGATGTGTTGAAACGCGCGCGACTGGCAGCAGAGCGCCTCCGCGACTACGCCCAAAGGATCGTCGAGACCGTTCCGTTGTCCATCGTCGTACTCGACGGGGATCTTCGTATCGTGTCGGCCAATGCGACGTTTTGCCGAACATTGGCCGGGTCTCCGAAGACGATTGAACGCGCTAGGTTCTTCGAAATCGCAGCCGGCGCCTGCGATGTGCCCGCACTTCGCGAGGTGGTCGAACGGAGCCTCGCGCACGGCGAGCCATTCAGCGAACTCGAGGTCCAGTGCACGTTCCCGGCGGACAACCGCAGGAATCTCCTGGTCGCAGGATGCCCGACCCAAGACGCCGGCGGCGACATGGTGCTCCTGCTCGCGATCGATGACATCACCGAGCGTCGCCTGCTCGAGGGGCGTCGCCTGCTCGCGGATACAGAGAAACGTGCACGGCTCGAGGCGGAGGCGGCTAACCACGCCAAGGATCTTTTTCTCGCCACGCTTTCGCACGAGCTTCGCACGCCTCTCACCGCGATTCTGTTGTCGGCGCAGATCCTTCAAAAAGAAGCAACACAGAACCCGAAGATCCAGCGAGCAAGCGCTGCGATCGAGCGTGCAAGCGCCAGCCAGGCCACGCTCATCGAGGACCTCCTCGACATCTCGCGTATCGTTTCCGGAAAGCTGATACTGGATCTTCGGCCGGTCGACCTGACGGTCGTTGTTCAGAGCGCAGTCGACGTGGCACGGAGCTCAGCAGAGGCGAAGGGACTCGTGCTCGAGCTCGCCACGCCTGACTCCCTCGACCCGGTCCGCGGTGATCCTGCTCGCTTGCAACAAGTGGTCGCCAACCTGCTCAACAACGCCATCAAGTTCACGCCCAAAGGAGGCAAGATTTCGGTCAGGCTTGAAGCGACCGAGGGGCAAGCGCAGATCACGGTCAGCGACACCGGGCTGGGCCTCCGAGCCGAGTTCCTTCCGCACCTCTTCAACCGCTTCGTCCAAGCCGAAAGCTCGCTCACCCGGGCCCATGGTGGTCTCGGCCTGGGCCTGGCAATCGTTCGCCACCTCGTCGAGGTGCACGGCGGCGAGGTTCGTGCTGAGAGTCCCGGAGAGGGACAAGGCGCAACCTTCACGGTCACGCTCCCGCTCGCGGATCGCACTGCGACGCCCGCTGTCGCTGCCCGGAGGACGGTGGCGTGCAGCATTCGGGGCGTACGGGTGCTGCTGATCGAAGACGACGACGATACGCGGGAGGCTTCCACGACGATGCTCGAGGTCCTGGGTGCAGACGTTCGATCCACGCGGTCAGCAGCGGATGGCCTCGCTGCGATCGAGATGTTCAAGCCGGACGTGATTCTCTGTGACATCGCGATGCCTGGCGAGGACGGCTACGCGTTCATCCGCAAGCTGCGGAGCGGAAGCCAAGGACAACAGACGCCCGCTGCCGCGCTTACCGCACTGGCAGGCGAGGAAGACCGCAGGCGAGCGCTGGAAGCCGGGTTTCAGATGCACCTCGCGAAGCCGATCGACGCTGAGCGGTTGGCCACGGCCATCGGGACTTTGTGCAGCCCTGCCTCCAGCTGACGCCTACTGCGCGTCTCGACTCAACAACAACGGAAAACCGAGGGCTTCGCGCTGCGCGTACCACGCTTCAGCAACCCCTTTGGCGATCCCGCGAACGCGGCCAATGAAGCGGGCACGTTCGGTCACGCCAATGGCGCCGCGCGCGTCGAGAACGTTGAACTGGTGGGCCGCTTTGACGACGAAGTCGTACGCGGGAAGGACAAGTTTCTTGACGGGATCATCCGAGAGCGCGAGCAGACGCTTGGCCTCGGCCTCATAGTGATCAAACGAAGCAAAGTGTGCCTTTGTATCGGCCTGCTCGAAGTTGTAGGTCGACCACTGCCACTCGTTGCGTTGGCACATCTCGCCGTAGGTGATGTGGTCGTTCCACTTGACGTCGTACATCGAGTTGACGTTTTGCAGGTACATCGCGATGCGCTCGAGGCCGTAGGTGAGCTCGCCGGCAACTGGCTTGCAATCCATGCCGCCGACCTGCTGAAAGTAAGTAAATTGACTGATCTCAAGCCCATCGAGCCACACCTGCCATCCGAGGCCCCAAGCCCCCAGTGTCGGTGATTCCC
>CAMBEV010000398.1 GCA_945865595.1 Nannocystis exedens
TCTTGCCTGAGCCGTGCATGCTGGTCGCTTCGATGAAGAGGATCTCTCCGCCGACGCTTGTCCATGCGAGGCCGGTGCACACGCCCGGTTCTTCGGTTCGCTCGGCCACGTCGCTCGTGAAGCGTTGGGGCCCCAAGAACTCGCGGACGTGATCCTCGGTCTCGATCCTGCGTTTGGTCATGTCGCCTTCGGCGATCTTCACGGCGACACCGCGAATCACGCTGGCGACTTGGCGTTCGAGAGTTCGTACGCCCGCTTCTCGGGTGTAGTGATCGATCACCAGGTCGACCGCCGCGTCGGCAAACTCGAGCTGATCTTTGGAGATGCCGTGTTCTTCGATCTGCTTGGGGATCAAGTGGCGACGCGCGATCGCGAGCTTCTCGTTGCGCGTGTAGCCAGGAATTTCGAGGATCTCCATACGGTCGCGCAGCGGCCCAGGAATCGGGTCGGCGACGTTTGCCGTTGCGATGAACATGACGCTCGAGAGATCGTACGGAATCTCGAGATAGTGATCAGCGAAAGTACCATTTTGCTCGGGGTCGAGAACTTCGAGCAACGCAGACGCCGGATCGCCTCGGAAGTCGTGACCGATTTTGTCGATCTCGTCCATCATGAAGACCGGGTTCATGGTGCCCGTCTTCTTCATGCCTTGGATAATCTGGCCGGGAAGCGCACCCACGTACGTACGGCGGTGACCGCGAATCGCAGCCTCATCGTGCACGCCGCCGAGTGAGATGCGGTGGAACTTGCGCCCCATAGCGCGCGCAATCGACCGACCGAGGGAGGTCTTGCCCACGCCTGGCGGGCCGAGCAGACAAAGGATGGGCCCCTTCTTGTCCTTCTTGAGTTTGCGCACCGCGAGGTACTCAAGAATGCGCTTCTTCACCTTCTCGAGACCGTAGTGGTCTTCGTCGAGCACGCGCCGAACGGTCGCGATGTCGAGGTTGTCGAGCGTTTGGACGTGCCACGGCAGGTCCATCATCCAGTCGAGGTAGGTGCGAACCACCGTGTACTCGGCTGACCCGACTTGCATATTTCGTAACCGCTTCAGTTGCTTTTTCGCAACCTGTTCGGCTTCGGTCGGCAAGTTGGCCTTAGAGATGCGGTCCTCGAGACCGTCGAGGTCGCCTTGATCGCCGTCGTCCTCGCCGAGCTCTTCTTTGATGGCCTTGAGCTGCTGGCGAAGCACGTACTCGCGCTGGTTCTTGCCCATCTCCTCTTTGATCTGCGAGTTGATGCGCTCGCGCATTTTGAGGATCTCAAGTTGACGGGTAAGCAACTTGAGTACTTTGCGAATGCGTTCCTTGACGTCGGCGGTATCGAGCAGCGCAGCCTTCTCTTCGACGGGCGCATCGAGATTTGCAGCGACCAAATCGGCAAGAGGACCCGGCTGCTGAATCGAATCAATGAGCGAACTCGCCTCACGAGGAAGCTCGGGCATCAACCCGATCACCTGCTTTGCGATGTCGCGCAAACTGAGGCTAAGCGCTTCAGCCTCATCGTCGTCGATGCCGTCCTCTTGCACGCGCGATACCTTTGCCTTGAGGTAGGGCCCCGTCTGGGTCACTTCATCGAGGCGAATGCGCGTGAGGCCCTGCAAGATGAGCGAATAGTTGCCTGACGTGTGCTTGAGCGCTTTGAGTACGCGCGCCGCACAACCGATAGTGTGCAGGTCGTTGCCACCCGGATCGTCGATCGAGGGATCGCGCTGGGCAAAGATGGCGATGATGGGCGCCGGCAGGTTGTCGACGTCTTCGACGAGCGCGACTGACTTTTCGCGGCCGACATCAAACGGCGCGACGGCACCGGGAAACAGCACTGCATTGCGAATCGGCAACACCGGCAGTTCATCGCCAAACTGCACAACGTCTTCTTCGGACGCTTTCGGGTTGGAGCCCTTCTTCTCAGACGACATGGTCACCTCAAGGGGGAGGATACGGCCTCCTTGAGCTTGAGTACAAAACGATTCACACCGACAGCCCTCGGGTGGCGGATGGCGCGGCTGCGGACCTGCCGGATCATTGGTCCCCCACCCTTACGTTTCCTGTCCCACCTAAACTGAAAAATGGCTCGCGTTTCCCTAGTTTTATGGGGTGCGGGGGTTGGCACGAAATGCGCTTAGTGCCGACGCGATGCGCAAATTTATCACCGTCAGTTTGTTCCTCGCGGTCGGCTGTGGCCCGGCGACCCGCAACCTCGCCGAAACCGAGACCGACCTCACAAGCGCTTCAGCTCGCTCGAGGTCCCTCGAGTTTTCGAGCTACGTCTACGTCGACAGAGACACGAGTGACATCGAGCTTCTACGCCGCGTGCGCGAGCAGACTCAATCGGCGTTTGGCGCGCTACGCACCTCCGAAATTGCCGTCAACAGCCGCGAGCTGAAAGACGTCGACACCACGACCTTCGTCAAGGAAGACGTAACCGTCTGGGATGTTGACAATCCAACCGCTGGCAAGCCGATGACACGCGTGCGCTATCGCTACAAGGACAACGCGGTAGTCCCGCTCAGCATGGCCAAGCGAAGCGCAATTTCGCTCGCGGTGCTCGGAAACAACTACCGCTCACAGACCGCGCGCATCCTCGAAGAGTGCACCACAAACGACGAACACGCTCAGGAGTTCTCAAGTTCAATTTGGTACGTGTTTGAGCCATCGCTCTCAGACTGCACGACGGCGATGGCCACCGAACAGAAGCAAATTGATGACGCCAGTGGCGCTTTGACCTCGGGCGAGGTCTCTACCCGTGAAGTCAACCGGCTTTACCTGCCGGTTACCATCGCACTCGGACCCGACGCGACCAACACGGGCAAGAGCTACCCGGAATACGACCGCCTCTACCAAGGCGGAGTCAGGGCCGACGCCCTCGTCATCAGCATGGTGAACGGCACGATCGATCACGGAGACCATTCGAGCCTCGCACAGGACTCAGGATGGACCGAATGGATGTCGCAACTCAAAGAAACGTTCGGCACGCGATCATTCAAGGTCAGCAAAATTGAGCCCGCCGAGGACCTCACGATTTACAAAGTCGGCAACAAAACAGTGAAAGCCGCTGGCGGGTTCAACGACGTGTTGACCTGGTCGCTCAATCGCACGACGCCACCGGGCGTGACCTCTGCCGAGCGCGATGCGCTTCTCGGCGCCGTCGCGACCAAAGTCGCCCGCCACTGGATCACGTTTAGCCTTCCGGTGAAGGTCTCCGTCGGCGGAGAGCCCGCACGCGACTTCTCAATCGAAGTGCTCACCTACTTCGGGGCTGGAAGCGATGCGACGCCGCACAAGTTCG
>CAMBEV010000399.1 GCA_945865595.1 Nannocystis exedens
GGACAGCCGGTGGCTCCAGTCGTGCCGGCGACGACGCCGTCTCGGGTGAGCGAGCTGCCCCCACTCCCGCCGGAGCCATCTCCGCAGACCGAGCCCCCACCTGCGCCGCCGCCTCCGTACGCGCGCGCGCCCTCCCAATCACGCCCGCCGCCGGAGGCCGAACGCCCGCCGCCTTACGCTTATCAACAGCGGCCTCACGCATGGTATCGCCGCAACGAATTCGGGCTCAACTTCAATGGTCAACTCGCTTTCCTAAAGACCAGCGACGGCCTCCCCACATCGATGGTCGGCCTGGGCGCTGCGCTTCGCTATCGGGCCATTCCGTGGCTCGCGTTTGAGGGCGGGCTGAACGTGGCGGCCGGACGCGACTACTACGCGCAACGCCGCACGGAGGTCGCAGGCACCATCACGAGCATGGTGTTCTTCAATCCGCAGCATCGCGTTCAGGTCTATGGCGTCGGCGGCTTGCTGTGGGCCGGCGCCTCGCTGCGCGACGTGTATGGTTACGAATATATGTCTTACAGCTACTTTGGCGGCCTCGTGGGTGCGGGCCTTGAAGCGCGCATCAATCCGCGTCTGGCGATCAATGGTGACTATCGGGTTTTCTTGCGCACGCGCACCGACGCCGCCGCAGCCTACTCGCCTGAGTTCTACAATCCGACGACCGGCCGCACGAGCAACACGTCGGCCGCCGGTTACTTCAACGTGGGCGTCACCCTCTATTTCTGATCGCGCAGATTACGTTGCCGTTACCTGGCTCATGCGTAGTTGCACGGCGGAAAACCTGATCCAGCCTGAAGGTAAGTCAGTTTATCGAAAGGAATTTGGGTCTCATTATGATCGGTAAGTGGGTTTCCGTTTTGGGCGTTCTTGGCACTTTCCTCGCTGTGGATGCCGCAGACGCGCATGGGCGTCGCAACCGTGGACGCGGCGTGGTTGTGGGAGTCCCGGTCTACTACCCGCCTCAGCCAGTGTACGTCGCATACCGCCCGCCTCCTCCTCCCACCGTGGTCGAGTACCGCGATCGTCCAGTTCCTTACTCAGCGCCGCGGCGTGAGCCGAGCTACAGGCACAACAATCAATTCGGGCTTAATGTCCACGCGCAGAGCGGGGCTCTAGGGGCACGTGGCGCTCCGTCCACAGGCCTCTTGGGAGCTGGTGCCGCGCTTCGCTTTCGACCCATTCCTTGGATCGGCCTCGAAGGCGGGATCGGCGTCTACACCGGCCGCGACTTCAGCTACGACACGCGCAACGAAGTCACCGGACAAGGTAACATTTATGGTTACATTAACCCCGAGAGCGCCCTGCAGCTCTACGTCTTTGCGGGCGTGAACTACACTTCGGCGCGTATCGGCGACGGTTACGGCCAGACGCTCACCACCAATCGCTATGTCGGCGCGCAGGCGGGCGTCGGTCTCGAACTGCGGTTCAACCGTCACTTCGCGCTCAACGGCGACATCCGCGGCCTCGTCCGCACGCGCACGGACAGCGACATCTTGTTCACTCCTGACACCCGCACCTCCGGTGGGGCGATGGGCACGATCGGCATGACCGTGTACTTCTAAGTCTTGCAACCCTCGCGCGCTGCTCTTCTCTCGTTTCTCGGCGGCGTCGTCGTTGCGCTCGGCACGCCGCCGTTCGACCTGTACCCCTGCTTCTGGATTGGCCTCGCGCTGTGGGCGTTCGCCCTGCGCGGGCCGGACGGATCCATTGCTTCGGGCCGCCAATCGATACTCTTTGGATTACTTTTTGGCGTCGGCGCAAACCTCACGTTCATGCGCTTCATTCCGGCGACGATCGTCAACTTCACGCCGCTTGGCCCCGCGATCGCATTCGTCCTCTTCCTTGTCTACTGCGTGACCGAGTCTTTTCGATGGGCCCTCGCGGCGTGGGTCACGCAAAAGTGCATGCGCCTCGGGGCAAGTCGCGCTGTATCGTTTGGCGCGGGCGTTTTCCTAGCGGCGTTCGTTCCATCGGTCATCGGCTGGGACGTCGCTTCGGGCATTAGCCCGTGGCCTACCGTCAACCAACTTGCCGAACTGATCGGACAGCGCGGAGTCGGCCTTCTCATGGCCGTAACCGCCGCGCTCGTGGCTTCGGCCGTTGAGTCAGGAGCGAGCAGGCACACGCGAAAGCGCGCCACTTTCGTTGCGGCAAGCATATTGACAGTTCAGCTTCTTTACGGTGTCGCTCGAATGCGTACCGTGATCGCATCGGACTCGGAATTTCCGCATGCGAATGTCGCACTCTTGCAGCCTAACGTCGGCGCGAAGGAACGCTGGATGCCGGGTCGGGAGCCCGCACTTCTTGCGAAGCTCACCAAGTTGACGCTCGAGGCCGAGCAGCGTGGCGCAACGCTCACCATCTGGCCTGAGAATGCCTATCCCTACCCCGTGGCGCACGCATCACGGCAAGCCCCGGTCGGAGAGGCCGCACCGCTGCAATTCGGCGTTCATGGACCGGTACTCTTTGGCCTGATCACAACAAGTAACCACGGCGCTTACAATTCGGCTTCCGTTGCGACCCAGAACGGCAGCCTCTCTGAACCGCAAGACAAAATGCGCCTCATGTGGTTCGGCGAGACCTTCCCGCTCGTCGGCGGCTTCGATGCGTTGCACCGTGCGTTCCCTCGTGTTTTTGGCCTCATGGCAGGGCACGAGGTGCTCATTCAGAAGGCAGGCCCCGTTCGCGCGGGCGTTCTCAACTGCGTGGAGGACACATTGCCCGGGGTTGCTCTCGAGGTGATGAGCGAGGGGCCGAACCTGCTCGTGAACCTGACGAACGACGCGTGGTTTGCGCCGAGCGCTCAAAGCGAAATTCACCTACGCATGTCCGCCATGCGGGCCATCGAGGCCCGCCGCGATTTTGTCCGCGCCGTCAACGGTGGCGTCACTGCATGGATAGACGCTGCCGGACGAGTGCGCGCTCGTCGTGAAGATGAAGGCGTGCTCATCGCCGTGCCTGCGCTTCGAGAAGGCAAGACGCTTTACGTGATCGCTGGCGACGTCCCACTGCTGCTGCTGCTTGCGGCGAGCATCGGGTGGAGCGCTCGGCGTCGCGCTCGTTCATATACTTGACTACCTCGCGTGAGGATTGCGTGGCATCCAAGGCTGCGGCTGCTCTACTGGCCTACCCAGCGAGTGAGCGACCTTCGCACGCAGCACGCCGAGTTCCTGACGGAGCGGCACGATCCACTCGGCGCTCACCGTTGCCGTGCGCTCTTTGTCCGCGCGAACGGTGTGCCATTTCGAGAGGCCCAGCCTCGCGGCAGATCG
>CAMBEV010000400.1 GCA_945865595.1 Nannocystis exedens
TCGGGCAAAATCCACGAAGGTTGCCACCGAGGTCAATTTCGTAACCACCCTTGTTTGCGGCTGCGACCTTGCCGTCGACTGCAAGGCCTGCTGCGCGCGCTTGCTCAAGAGCCGCGACGCCGACACCGGAAGCACTCGCGCTGCGCGACAGCTGCACTTCGCCGGTCTCATGGTCGACCCTGACAACGCGTGCGCGCAATTTGTCACCGACGTTGATCGGAATGGTTCCGTCTTCGAGGCGCACTTCGCTTGCTTCGATGAAGGCGGGTGTCTTGCCGTCGAGTTCGACGAAAACGGTCTCTTTGCCGACCTGCACGACTATCGCCTCGATGGTTTCGCCAGGGCGGGGCAGGTTGCGGCGAACATCGCTCTTCTTGGTGTCAGCTTCGAACAGGGAGGCAAACGAGTCTTCTTGGGGCATGGCGACGCCCGAATTAGCACGAATTTGGCGCAGCGGTCAGGCTCTCACTCTTGGCGCGATCGGCCGCGCGCCACAAATACCAGGCAGCCACGGTGCGATGTGGCGCCCACCGTTGGCCGTACGCCGCGAGTTCCTTCGGCGTAGGCATCTCGTCGCGCTTCTTCAGCGCCCGAAATCCGCTGCGAATGCCGAAGTCATCCACGGGCAGAACGTCAGGCCGGCCGAGCTGAAAAATCAGGAGCATTTCCACGGTCCACCGGCCGACGCCTCTTACTGCGATCAGCCGCTCCACAATCGCATCGTCAGTCATCTTGACGATCAACCTCGTCGTCGGGATCGTGCCGTCAAGTGTCTTGACTGCAATGTCGTGAAGCGCCTTGACCTTTGCTTCGGAAAAGCCAACCGCGCGCAGCGTCTCGCGGGGCGTTGCGAGCACCTGCTCGGGCGTCGGAAACGTGCAGCCGGCATACAACCCGACGAAGCGCCCCAAAATCGTTTCCGCGGCCTTGCCGTTGAGCTGCTGATGCGCAATGGCCCGCATGAGCGATTCGTAGGGAGCGCGTTTGGTCGCCGGCAAAAGGCCGTACGGCCCAAGGGTCGGAATCGCCCGACGCATGAGCGCGCAGCGCTGCTGCAAGTGAGTCTCCGCAAGCTCAAACGAAGGACGTACGGCCATGCGCCGTAGAATACGTCTGACGCCGATTCCCGCGTGCTTATCCAGAAAGCGTCTGCCATTGGTTTCCGGATCGCCAACAGCCCATGGGCATGGATCCCCTGGGATCCAGCCGTCCGCTGTGACGTCCAGTTCCAGGGCCAAGTAGCCAGCAATTTCTGTGGGTCCTCCAAAGGCGCTACAGCGGGCACGTTCGTTGCTCCTTGCGCGTTCGTTTCTTCTTACCGGTTTCCCAAAGGGTCCCTATGCTTCAGCTAGATCGCGTTCGTGCCAGCGTCCTTTTCGCATCATTTCTTGTGGCTTGCGCAACCGAGCCGCCAGCCAGTGCGTTGGCGACGAACGGCATCACCTCGATCCCCGAGTCTGCCGTGAAGCACCAGGGGCAGACCGGCAACTGTTGGATCTACTCAACGCTCGCGTGGGTCGAGTCGATCGCTGCCAATCCCGTCAGTGGCGAAACCAAGAACTTATCCGTGGCGTATGTCAACTACTGGCGTTGGTACGACCAAATCACGGACGGATCCCAAACCGTGAGTTACGGCGGGTGGTGGGGCGAGGCCGTCGAGCTTCTCGCGCGATACGGCGTGGCGTCGATGGGAACTTTTGTGAACGGTGATGAAGCGGTTGTTTCCGTCCAAGCACAAAACGTCCTCAACGAAGCGTTGTCGAACGGGGAACTATCGACCGCCGAGGCGCGCAACGATCGGGCGAAAGTCATCGCCGTCCTCAATCGGGCTTGGGGCGTCCTTCCGTCCGTCGCTGATGGGATGGCCAAGACCTTTGGTGCGGATGGCCTTTCGACTTTCGACATAGACCCATCGAAGGCGTCGTTTCGATCAACGAAGTTCTCGATCACATCACCACGCGATGTACGCGTTCGCCTCGCGTACAAGGATGCAACCCAGTCGGCGACAGGTTCGCTGGCTACGGCGATTGGGACGAGAAAGGCCGGCCACGATGCGAACCTTCGCGAGGGGGTGTTTGCATGGTCGGCAGTCGACGTCGACCCCACGACGATGGATGCGACCGCTCGGCGCGCGTTTCTTCGGCGACTTCAGATAGCTCTTCATGACGGAGTTCCGCTTCCAATCGTCTGGACGGTCGTGTTGTCCAATTGGCAGGGTGCGAGGAACGCGTTCGCAGGAGTCATCGACCCCAATCTCACCTATTCCGCGTACGGTGGCCTGCACATGACCCTGCTTGATGACTATGAGGCGACGAATGTTCCCGGTTTTGGAACGCTTCGGGCAGGTGAGCCGGCCACTCATCAGCAGCAAATCGCTGCGTTAGACGACGCCACCACAGTGACCATGTTGCGTGTCAAAAACTCGTGGGGCACTGCGCTAGCGAGCATTGCGCCAGGCAAAACCCCGAAGCTTTTTGCTTCACCGACCGAAGCTGGTTACTACGACCTCGGCACCGACTACTTGTTCTCATCGACGAACGCGGCCTATTCAGACGCGAGCGGATTCGTCTCGACCCATCGGTTCTCCGGATTGGTGCAAGTCGTGCTTCCCGCAACGTACTGAGCGTTCCCGAAGAATCTACCTGTGGCTCGGCGCCATCGGGTCGCGTGTGGATTCCCGGCTATCCGACTCGCGTCCCCCGCGGATTCGGGAATCGCGCTGAAATGGGAGTAATATCCGGTTCGATGAGCACGCTGACGCGGGACCAGATTGAGCTCGCCCTTCGGCTATTGAATGACCGGCTTGCGACGACGGGTGTGCGCGCGGAGTGCTACTTGGTTGGCGGTGCGGTGATGTGCGTTGCCTTCAATGCACGCGCGTCGACCAAAGACGTGGACGGCTGGTTCTCTGAACCGCAGGCCGTTCGCGCCGCAGCCAAACACGTCGCGGCCGAACTCGGACTCGACGAGGACTGGCTCAACGATGCGGCAAAGGCTTTCGTTCCCCAGGGTGCTGGCTTTGAGCGATGGCTCACGATGCCGAACCTTGACGTCCTTGTTGCTGATGAACGAACCATGCTGGCAATGAAGTGCGCCGCCGCAAGGACCTCGGAGGACGCATCGGATATCCGGTTTCTCGCGAAACGACTGGGCCTTTCGAAAACGGAAGACATCCTTCAGGTCGTCCTCTCGTACTACCCGGTTGAACGGATACCGGTCAGAGCGCAACTGCTCTTGGAGGAGCTCTTTGATGAAAGCGATTGAATGC
>CAMBEV010000401.1 GCA_945865595.1 Nannocystis exedens
CCGAAGCGTGGAAGCGCGGGTGGATCAATACGTTTCATGTACCGGTTCTCGATCAGACCCTTACCGTGCTCGCTGATGTCCAAGGATCGTGTGAACGCATCAAAACGACGCCACTACCGTTCTCGTATCGCGTTCTTATTCACCGAAGCGTCGCCATCTATTGCTTTCTCTTGCCGTTCGGCCTCGCCGAAACGCTCGGGTGGATGACGCCTTTCGTCGTGATGGTGATCTCGAACGCGTTCTTCGGGCTCGATTCAATCGGTGACGAGATCGAGAACCCGTTCGGTCATGACATCAATGACTTGCCGCTCACGCAGCTTTCGACGTCGATCGAAGCGAATATTTTCTCGCGCACGGATGATCCGTTGCCCGCGACTGTCAGGCCGAAGAACCACGTTTTGACTTAGTCGCGTTGTCAAGACGCGGAACTTGCAAGCTACTTGACCACTTCGCAATCAAGGTCTTCGGTGACGAGTTCTTCGCCCCCACCATCGACGGAGCGCGTGTACACCACGACGAGGCCACCGTCGCGCAACGCTACGAGGCGTCCCTCGCGAGCACGCTCCGCGCCTTCGGTTACCGCGTACGGTTTGCCGGCCGGCACGAGCTTTGAGTTCACCGGAACGATCATCAGCGTGCCCTTACCCCGGTCGCCGTCGATGAACGAGTACCAACGTTGACCATTGGCGCCGCGCACGAACTCTGCGTCTGACTCGTTCTCGTCGACGTCCTCGTCGAGCCGGAGCTCGCGCATCGCGCTAGGAAATTCTGGGCGATCATGATCGAGGCGCATCTGACGCAGCCCAAACATGCCCTTGCCCTTCGGAACCGAAGTGCTGAGCACCAGGTCAGGACCGTCGGAGCCAATGTCGACGAGCGCCGGGTACCCATCGTAACTCTTGAAGCTACCTTTTAGCTTCTTGTCGAGATCAAGCAGCCCAACGAGAAGGCGCGAGCCCTGTCTGACCGCCAACAAATGCTCATCGCCCAGATGTTGAGCGACAGGCACTTCATACCCGACCACCGAGATATCCCCCTTCGCTGGAGCCTTGAGTTCTGTCGTGTGAACGACGTGCTCGTTCTTGTCATCGGCTTCGCTCACGATGAGTTCGCTCTTGTAGGACGTTACGCCGTCGGCGGCCTGACTTGCGACGAGCAGTGAACCCACAAGCCACGCGTCAGTCGCTTTTGGACCATCGACGATCGTGCGGCAATCGCGAAGCTCACGGTACTTACCAGCCTTAAACAGGGAAGCGTCGGGCTTGAGGGGCACCTTGTGGCCCTTATCCACGAGGGTACGGCCTTCGAACGTAATCCACTCGTGGTCGGCATTCCCACACCCCACGTGGCGACGACCGTCTTTGTAGACGTCGCGAAAATCGACGTCTGCTTCAGCTACTTGACCATTCACGACGCGAGGCGTGACGCGCATGATCTCGCGCGCAGCTTCGGCTGGCTTGGGCGGCGTCGCAAGCGGCGTGGCAGCCTTGATCGCCACGGGATAGATCTTGCTCTTCCCTTTGCGATCGACGACGAGCACCTTCGGCGTACTGCCAAACGCGAGCCCAATCGCTTCCCGACCATCCGCAAGTTCACGAACGGTAAGGCCGGCGAGCGCGTTGACACCCTTGCCCCACACCTTCTGATCCATGACCTTACACGCTTGCGGCGTCGGAACCTCGGGGAGCGCGGTCGGGACGGGCGCTGACGGGGCGAGTGCTGCGGTCGCGGTAACACTTGCACTTGCGGGCGGCCGAGCAGGCGGGTCCGAGGTCACCGCGGGAACGTCCTTCTTCTCGCATGCAGGAGCCAACAGGAGCAGGAGCGCGGGAACGCTTGAACGCATCTTCATGCACGGCATCGTACAGCATCCACTAAGCTCGCCGCATGTCTGGCCCTTTGGGAGCGCGTCTTTTTACGCTTGCGCCCGATCCTCGTAACATCACGGGTGACGACGTCCTCGACGCCTTTCTGGCATACGTCAAGGAACTGAACCTTGAGCTCTACCCTGCGCAAGAAGAGGCGCTGCTCGAGCTCATCGCAGACAAGCACGTCATCTTGAACACCCCGACAGGCTCGGGGAAATCGCTCGTCGCCTCCGCGTTCATCTTTCACGCGCGCGCGCTTGATCAACGAGCGTTCTACACGTGCCCGATCAAGGCGCTCGTCAGCGAAAAATTCTTCAATCTATGTCGCGAGTTTGGGCCAGAGAACGTTGGCATGATGACGGGCGACGCATCAGTCAATCGTGATGCGCCCATTATTTGCTGCACCGCAGAGATTTTATCGAACATCGCGCTGCGCGAGGGCGAGGCGGCAGACGTGGGCGCTGTCGTCATGGACGAATTTCACTACTACGCGGACAAAGAGCGAGGCGTCGCTTGGCAGGCGCCACTTCTGACGCTGCCGCAGACACGCTTCTTGTTGATGAGCGCAACGCTCGGCGACACCACGTTCTTTCAAGCCGATCTCCACAAACGCACAGGGCGCGAGGTGGCGATCGTCCGGGGGGCCGTTCGGCCTGTTCCGCTCACGTACAGTTACAAAGACACGGCCCTCCACGAGACGATTGCCGATCTCATTAAGACCGGGCGAGCGCCGATCTACATCGTGAGCTTTACCCAGCGGGGAGCCGCCGAAGAAGCCCAGAACCTGATGAGCCTCGACTTCTGCACGAAGGACGAGAAGCGGCGCATTGCTGCCGAAATCGCGGGCATTCGCTTTTCCACTCCGTTCGGCAAAGACTTTCAGCGGTTCATTCGGCACGGGGTCGGGCTGCACCACGCGGGCCTTTTGCCTAAGTACCGCCTCGTCGTCGAAAAACTTGCTCAACTTGGTTTACTTAAAATCATCTCGGGCACCGACACACTTGGCGTTGGCGTAAACGTTCCGATCCGCAGCGTGCTCTTCACCAGGCTCTGCAAGTACGACGGCGAGAAGACAGGGCTCCTGTCGGTTCGCGATTTTCAGCAGATCGCAGGTCGCGCGGGCCGCAAGGGGTTCGACAACTCGGGCGACGTCGTCGCGCAAGCGCCCGAGCACGTCATCGAGAATTTGCGCCTCGAGGCAAAGGCCGGCGACGACCCTGTAAAGAAGAAGCGCATCGTGCGCAAGAAGCCACCCGAGAAGGGATACGTCGCGTGGGACAAGACCGTCTTCGAGCGCCTGATCGCCTCGCAACCGGAACCGCTTGTCTCGCGCTTCGATGTGTCGCATGGCATGCTCCTCAACGTGCTTCAGCGCGAAGGTGGCGGCTGCATGGCGATG
>CAMBEV010000402.1 GCA_945865595.1 Nannocystis exedens
CGCCGCCAAGCGACTCTATCGAAACGAGAGCGACGGCGGACTGCGTTGGGGCTTCGAAGTGCCCATCGATTGGTGGTTCTGGCTCGCCATGGTGGGTCAGGCAGGTGGACGCGTCATCGAACCCGACGGCCGCATCACCCTGGGCGGCGACGCCGGCGTGCGGGCGCTCCAGTTTTGGCAATCGCTCGTTCATGAGCACAAAGTGATGAGGCCACCGCCCGGTCGCGATTTTAACGCATGGGACGCCGCAAACACCGACTTCCTTGCAGGCCGCGCCGGCATCACCTGGACCAGCACCGCATACCTTCGCTACATCGAGAAGAACGCGCGCTTCCGTGTCGTCACGTGCCCGCTGCCAGGCGACGTGAGGCGATCAGTGCCGACCGGTGGCACGTTTTTCGTCATGCTGAAAGACGTCCCGCAGGCCGAAAAAATAGCTGCCTGGTCGTTCCTCAAGTGGATGTGCGAACCCGAGCAAACGATCGAGTGGGCGACGCGCACGGGCTACTTGCCGGTGACCAATGCTGCCGTAAACCGGCTTCGCAACCAGGGCTACTACGACAAGCACCCGAACGATTGGGTGGCCTACGAGCAACTCGACCACGCCGACCCTTGGCCTTGGTCAACCACCCTCTTTCGCATTGAGCGCGACATCGTCAATCCGCGACTCGAGGAAGCGATTTTGACCAACCGCAACGCGAAAGACGCCTTGCGCGACGCACGCGAAGAAGCCGGGACCCCCTCGTGATGCGGCCTCGCAAATGGAGCGACCCAGGTTGGATGCTCGCGCCCACCGTGCTCTTGCTGTTCGTGTTCTTCATCGCGCCGGTGGGTATTGCGATCTACCAAAGTTTCTTTTCGTGGGACCTTTTGACCGCGCCTCGGCCGGTGGGCGTCGCGAACTACTTGGCGCTTGTGAAGAGCGGTGAGCTCTTTCGCGTCACCGGGCGAACGCTGTTTTTCAGTGCGCTGGTGGTCTCGGGCGCGATGAGCCTCGGCCTCTCGCTCGCGCTTTTGCTCAATCGCCGCGGCGTTTGGTTCTCGTTTGTTCGCAGCGCCGTCTTTAGTGCGTACGTGGTGAGCTGGGTTGCCGTTGCGCTTCTGTGGCTGTGGATCCTAGACCCCGATCGAGGCATCGTCGCCAAAGGCCTTCACCTCGCGGGCGTGGGTACCGTCAAGCTCCTGAATCATCCAGATACGGTACTACCTGTCTTGGCGGGCGTAACGATCTGGAAGATCACGGGCTACGCGATGATCATGTTCCTCACGGGGTTACAAATGATCCCGAACGAAGTCCTGGAAGCCGCAAAGCTCGACGGCGCGGGCGCCTGGTCGCGTTTCCGGTTCATCATCTGGCCGATGCTGCGGCCCACCGCGACCTTCGTCGGTACGACGAGCCTCGTTATCTCGTTTCAAGCGTTCGACGTTGTGCGCGTCATGACACAGGGAGGGCCCGCAAAGGCCTCCACCTTGTTCGTCTACGCCATTTACGAGTCGATTTTCATGAACCTGCGTGTCGGAACGGCAAGCGCCTTGACGGTCGTGTTTTTCGTCGTGTTGCTCTCGCTTTCGTGGCTCCAAATTCGCGCGTGGAGGCAGAAGGCATGAGAACCAAATCGGCTTTCATTCACGCTCTGGCAGGGGTCGTCGCGCTGGTGTGGCTCTTTCCGTACGCGTGGATGGTGCTCACATCGTTCAAGTCGTTCGACGAGATCATCCAGCGGCCCACCGCGCTCTTGCCGTCGTCGCCAACGCTTACGGCGTACCGGGAGGTCTTCTCGCAAGTACCCGTCGGTCGCTACATGCTGATCACACTGTGGGTCGCGGTCGCTATCGCGCTCATTCAGATCGCGCTCGCGCTGCCGGCCGGTTACGCCCTCGCAAAGCTACGTTTTCGAGGCAATGCGCTCGCGTTCGGTTTGGTGCTCGCGTGCCTCCTCATTCCAACGCAGATGACATTTGTGCCGATCTTTCTCATGTTTTCGAAGTTGAGACTGGTCAACTCGCTTACCTCTCTGATTCTACCCTTCGGCGCGAGCGCACTCGGCACATTCATGGTGCGGCAGGCATTGGTCAACGTTCCGAATGAAGTCATCGAGGCTGCGAGGCTGGACGGCGCGAGTGAATTCACGATCATCTACCGGGTGCTCGCGCCCATGCTCAAGCCGACGCTCATTGCGATCTTTCTCGTGAGCTTCGTCTTTCATTACAACGATTACTTCTGGCCGCTGGTGATGACTACTGATGACACCGTGCGCACCCTGCCACTCGGCATCGCGCTCTTGCGCGAACCAGGAACGGGTGTGCGTTGGGACGTCGTGATGGCCGGCAACGTTATTTTGTCACTGCCGATGATCGCTTTGTTCTCGGTCTCGCAGCGCTACCTGATTTTGGGCCTTACGAAGCGATGACGCGCTGTGACAAACGCCTCATCCGTAACATGCCCTAAACCTCAGGCCTCCTCGACCGTTAAGAGCAGTGGCATCCCATGTTCTTTAGCGTGACTCGTGACTTCAGCGGCCTTGGTTTCGGCGACATCGCGGGGATAGACTCCCACCGCCGCTTTGCCCTTTTTGTGAACCGTAAGCATGAGGTGGAAGGCCTCGGTCTCGCTCTTATGGAAGAACTGAACAAGCACCAGAATCACGTACTCCATCGTCGTGTAGTCATCGTTGTGAAAGACGACTTTGTACATGCGCGGGACGCGGGTCTGTTGTCGCTCTTCAAGTTCGGTGTCACCGCCATGCCGCGGCGCGCCAGGCGGGCTCTTCGGGAAGCTCATCAGTATGTCGAAATTATTGAAGGTCGCATTGGGGACGGGAAAGAGCAGCTCGTGTCGGATACACTGAATCGTTCACACGTGTCGCAGGTTTCATGATGAAGCTCGCCCCCAATGTTGTCATCGCTGGCCGCTTTCGGCTGAACAAACTACTCGGCCGTGGAGGCATGGGGTCGGTTTGGCACGCGACACACCTAGGGCTCGATATTCCGTGCGCGGTCAAGTTCATTGAGGGCGAGCAAGCGCAGAGCGCGGAGGCCCAAGCAAGGTTCGAGCGCGAGGCGAAGGCGGCTGCCCAACTGCGCAGCCCGCACGTAGTTCAGATTCTTGACCATGGCATCAGCGACGGAACGCCGTACATCGCCATGGAGCTTCTTGACGGCGAGGACTTGGGCAAGCGCATGGCGGGGGCCAAGCGTATGGACCCGAAGGAGCTCGTGCCCATCGTTACCCAAGTGTGCCGCGCACTTTCTCGTGCGCA
>CAMBEV010000403.1 GCA_945865595.1 Nannocystis exedens
A
The DNA here is from genome assembly GCA_945865595.1 of Nannocystis exedens. Taxonomy (GTDB): domain Bacteria; phylum Myxococcota_A; class Polyangia; order Polyangiales; family Polyangiaceae; genus JAHFDX01. The sequence goes on from CAMBEV010000403.1 coordinate 2, forward strand.
TGCTGCGTCGTCATGTGCAAGCGCATTGATGTCGACCCCCTCGACGTTGCACACATCGAGCGCGACGCTCTCGGGGTAGTTGCCCTTGAAGTGGTTGGTGTCCACCTCGACGCGCGAGATGTGCCCGCGCACCGCAAGCTGCACGACACACCAGTCAGGCGCCTCCTTGCGTGAGCGCTTGGTCTCCCACCCGTCGCCCATGTTTACCGAGCGACCGGGCATGATGAGGTTGTGACGCGAGCCAAAAAACATGTCGTTGCAAGCGACGACCACGCCGCCATTTTCGATCGCCGCGAGATCGATTTCTTGCGCCGAACCTACAGGGCCCAAGAAGCGCCGATTGGGGATGACCTCACCGTGCACACGAAGGCGCGCCACGCCGCCGTCGGGATAGATATTGAGCCGAAGGTGCGTGAACCGGAGTTGCGAATTGATGCTGAACTTGTTCTGCGCATCGCCAAGCAAGTTGACCTTTGGCAGAACCTCGACCCACTCGACGCCGCTGGACATGAGCGCCTCTGGTGTCGGCTGGCCATCGATTGCACACGCATCGATCGAGCAAGCCTGCGGGTAGTTGCCCTTGAAGAACGCAGTGTCGACCACGACGCCTCGCAAGGCACCGGGTGCGCCGAGACGAATGAGGCAGAAGTCGTGGCCGGGCGTGCGGCGACGGCGCGACTCCCAACCGTCCATCCACTTGCCTCGGTCGGTGTACTTGCCGTCGATGAAGATCGCCTTCTCGGGCTTGAGGAGGTTGTCCTTCGAGGCAAAGAAGTCGTCGTTCGCATAGAGCACCGTCGCCCCAAGTTTCGCAGATGCGAGGTCGACCAAATCCGTGAAGTCGCTCATCGTCGTTGTCCTAGTCGGCAATCATAGTGGCCCAGCGGTCAAGCGTTGGAAAGAACGCGCCCGCTGGGGACACCTTGTAGCGTGCCGTTATAGATCGGGCGACCGCGCAGGTAGGTGGCGCACACTTTTCCGCTGACCGAGCGCTCGTGATACGGCGTGAGCTTGTGGCGGTGCTCGAGTTTTGGACCCGCGATCACCTGGACCGCATCGGGATCAAACACGGTGATGTCGGCGTCGAAGCCAGCAGCGAGGGCGCCCTTCGTCCCCCAGAGTCCAACGAGCTTCGCGGGCGTCTCGCACATCCATCGCACGATGTCGGTCAGGCCTGCACCTCTCTCGCGCGCCTGCGACCACACAGCAACGAGGCCGAGCTGCAGCGACGCGATGCCGCCCCACGCCTTTGAGAAATCGCCCGACTCGCAGCATTTGAGTGCCGGTGTCGACGGCGAGTGATCTGTAACTATCTGAGTGACAATTTCGTCGCGCAGGCCACGCCATAGCCGCTCGCGATTTTCGCGTTCGCGAATCGGAGGCGCGCACTTGAACTCGGTTGCGCCGTCGGCGATCGCTTCGGCCGTAAACGTAAGGTAGTGCGGACAGGTCTCGGCGCTGATGGCAACGCCCGCATCGCGCGCATCGCGAATGCTGAGCAGCGCGTCGGCGGACGAGAGATGCACGATGTGTGCACGCACGCCGAACTCACGCACCAGGCGGATGACCATCTCGATCGCCTGGTTTTCTGCGGCCTTTGGCCTCGACTCGAGATAGTAAATGTACTTTCTCAATTCGGCGGGCGACAGGTTGTGCTGCGCCTTCAACGCCGCGTCGATCGGGCCCGACACCTCCGCGTGCACCAAAAGTGGCGCGCCGGTTTCCGCAAGCAACGGAAGCGCGCGACGCAGGTCGTCCTCGAGCACGTGTGGAAACTCCTCGACTCCCGATTCGACGAGGAAGCACTTGAAGGCCACCGCGCCGTGCTCACGTAATGGCGCAAGCTCGAGAGAGTTACTGGGCAGGAGGCCGCCAGAGAACGCAACGTCGACCCACACGTTTTGCTCAGCCGCTTCGCGTTTTCGCTCGATGCCCGCCACGGTCGTCGTCGGAGGCAAGCTGTTCAGCGGCATGTCGACCAGTGTCGTGACCCCACCAGCGGCTGCCGCGCGCGTGGCGGTCGCAAAGCCCTCCCACTCGGCGCGCCCGGGATCGTTGATGTGCACATGCGAGTCGACGAGCCCGGGCATGACCACGAGGGATCCGTGATCGTCGAGGGGCACGCCCGCTTCAACCGAATCGTAACCGTCAATGCGCACAATTCGTTCGCCCGCGATGTGCACGGTCGCTGCGCGCTCAGCGCCGTCGACGAGAACGCGTGTGCTGCGAACGATGCGTTTGCCTGACATCGGACGTGAGCGTACCTCAACATCGCACTGACCCATCGCTACGAATGTTCACCCACCCACGCCTCGAGCGTTCGGAGCTCGGGGTGCAGCGTGCGCAGCGCCGCAATGTCGGCCTTCCACCCGAGGTCATTCATGAAGTGCACGTTTGCGCGCAGCTCGCGACTGAACCAAGCGACCGGCGCGATGGGCATGGGCACGTGCGGCGGCGTCCGCCCAGTGACGCGCCTAAATACCGCAAGCGCCTCGGCCATCGTCAGCTCGTCGCCCGCAAGCTCGACCGCCTTTCCCATCCAGTCCTGCGGGTTGTCGAACGCCTTGAGCGCGAACGCGGCGATGTCGTCAACAGCCACCATCTGCACCGTGCCACCCTTGCGCATCATGCCGGTCAGCAGGCCCCAGATGAAGAACGGCGGGAACTTGCGGTCGCGAAACATCTCCATGAAAAAGGCCGGCCGCAGAATCGTTGCAGGGAGCCCAAGTGCACGAATATGCTGCTCGATCTCCCATTTGCTTTGGTAGTGCCGAACGCCGGGGTCCCTCTCCGCAGCGCCGACGGACGTGTAGACGAAGTGCCGAACGCCAGCCGCGTTGGCCACGTCCGCAAGGTTTTTTCCTTGGCGCACCTCACCGTCAAACCCGTGCTCCCAGTAGTCCTGCACCGAGAACACTCCGTATGCGCCGTCGAGCGCGGGGCGCAGTGACTCGGGGTCGTTAAGATCGCCACGCACGACTTCGATGCCCATAGCGGTCAGTGCTCGGGCTCTCGGAGCGTCGGGGTTGCGGGAAATCGCGCGAGGCTGCCAACGCGTCCGATCCATCTGCCGAAGAAGGGCGCTGCCCTGTCGCCCCGTTGCCCCTGTGACCACAATGATTGGCTTTGCCATCGCATATGCTCCTGTTCCTGTTGAGCCCATGGTGTGGCCCACGAGACGAACTTGCGCAATGACTATTTTTATGTTTTGGTCATTCTATGGAGGTTGCGAAGAAAGAGCTCATTCTCGACGTCGC
>CAMBEV010000404.1 GCA_945865595.1 Nannocystis exedens
GTCGATCGCTTCGAGCGCAACGCCCTCGGCATCGAGAACAACGGCTAACCCGTCGCGGTCGAGGACCCCCACATGACCGACCTCACCAGGAGCCGCAGTTCCAACGACGTGAACAACCTTGAGTCGCGCCGGGTATGCCTCCGTGAGCGCATTGAGGGCGCGCGCAAAAATGATCTCAGCCGAAGAACGGCTGCCGTACACCAAGACGAATTTTGTGACGTCATCGGTGGCGAGCACGCTGCGAAGAATCGAAGCGATCGGCGTGATGCCGCTGCCACCTGCAATCATCAAGAGCGTGCGCGGCCCGCTTGAACCTAGAACAGCGGGCGGAACGACAAAGTCGCCCGAAGGTCCAAGCAGCTCAAGGCGCGTGCCGCACGCTACAGAATCGTGGATGAAGTTCGAGACCACACCACCGTCAACGCGCTTGACAGTAATTGTAACCTTATCAGTCGCCATTGATGCGCTGCTTGCCGAGTAAGCGCGCCGGTATTCCTTGCCCTCAATGCGTACGACGACGGTGACGAACTGTCCCGCTTTGAACGAGAAGGGATCACCGGTTGCATCTTCGAGGACAAGCGACACGCAATCAGCGGTCTCATGAACGATCGCCGAGACTTGCACGACTCGCGCCTCAAGAAGGCCGTGCGCCAACGCGAGGTTCGCGCCCTGCCGTTCACGAAACGGTGCCGGGTGGTTGCCGAGGAGCGACCCTTTGAGCATGCGTAAATCGCGCGACAAATCGCCAACGCGCGCGCGCAGGCGCCTTCGAGCTGGAGCAGTGGGCTCTGCGATGAGTCGACGGAGCGCGCCAATCATAGAAAGAGTATCCCACGCACCTTCGACAAGTGTCAAGTGACACTATACACATTACGAAAACGACGGGTTTCTTCGACGATGAGGCCGGCGAGCTCAATGGTTTAGCGATGACTAAAACGTCACGTTTACGCCGGCCACCGCGCCACCGTGGGTTGGGGCGACGAAGGGCACGGGCCGCTTTGTTTCATGAAGCTCTTTGCTTCCGACGAAGTAGTACGTCACGAGGCCAGCGGTGATCGTGCCGAGTGCGATTGTGGCGCCGAGCCCGACGTTGCCCAGGGCGCGAGCGGTCGCTGCGGTCGATACTATTTCGGCGTCGTTGCTTGCATCAACGCGGGCGTCGCGTGCTTTCTCCATCTCGCGATAGCGAACGCTTCCGTAGATCGCGGTCGTGACGGTCGCAACGGTGAGTGCACCCGCAACGTAGATGAGTAATGGCGAAAACGGACGTTTCGTCACTACGTGAGTCACAATTTCGTTTGTGATGATCTTTGGCGGTGGAGGGGTCGGCGTGATCTCGACGAGCTCGCCCGCCTTGACCGTCACCACCTTCGTTTCGACGTTGCTCGTGCCTTCACCGAACACCACCGTGTAGGTGCCGGGTGAGACCCACGCGGTGAACCCCGACACGCGCGGAGGCATACCGCCGACTTTCGCTACGACCGCGACCGCGGGAGCGTTCACCTGAATTCGGCCGCGGGATATTCGTAACTCAGTGAGCTTTGTTTTGGTGCGCTGGAAGAGGGGCGTCAGTTGTGCAACCTCGTCGGCGGTTAGTTCGTGCCTCACGTTGCGCACTTCGAACTCCGCCAGGAACGTTTCGAACCGCTCGGCGGCCTGCGTGACGTCGCCAAGATCGAGGTGCGCTACGCCGAGGTTGTAGGCGAGCCGAAATGCGCTCGATGGATGCAGCTCGCGATAGATGGCTTCCCACATTGCGATCGCTTCGGCGGTGTGCCCTTGATCGTAAAGTTTCTTGGCGTCGTCGTAGCGACGGCGTTGTTCATCTGCGAGGGAGGCCCCCTCCGGTTTCGCCACCCGCTCTGTGCCTTTCGCGTCATTCGGCGCTAGAGGCTCAGCGGCACTCGCCGGTGCCGGCGGGGTCAAGGCGATCACGAGCGCAAGCAGAATGCCTGGCCTACGGAACGGGGGACGGAATGAGAGGCATATCGGAGCCACGCTTCAACGGTACGCTCGCTGGCGGCAGTGGGGAAGTTGCTGAAGTCGCCTCCGGACTCACCGGTGGGGTGGGCGCTGTAGGCGCTACATGTAACGTGGGCTTCTGACGGCGCTTCCAAGTCAGCGAATGCGGGGGCGGTGGCTGTGCCGAAAGGGCCGGCAGGACAGACGCGGTGGCTGTTGTAGTGGGGGGCGGGAGAGCCGGCGGCGCGTGATTGATCGGCTCGATGACCTGCACGGGCGGCTCGATCGCTTTGTGCTGCATGCGCGAACCGAAGGCGGCGAGCGCTATCGCGAGAGCCGAAGCCAAACCAACGGCGATCACAGCGACGCCAACGTTCAGGCTCCGCTTCGGGATGATGATCTGCGCTTCAACATCAGGTGCGCTCTCGCGCGATTTGAGTGCATTGGCCATCGTGGCCCTGCGCTCGTCGGCGCGATCGCCGAACACTTCGACCATGTGCTGCTCGACCGCTTCGCGGCCATCACCCCCTGAGGCGCGCGCGATCTCGTGCAAGCGCGCCGCAACGTCGGCTGCGGTTGCGGGTCGCGCGTTACGTTTCCTTGCGACAAGTTCGCCGAAAAGTACGATCAACGGTTCAGGGGCATCTGGCAGCGCCTCTCGCAACGAAGGTGGCTCTTCAAGCGCGAGGCGGCGCATCACTTCAAACTCCGTGCCCGAGCCCCACATACGGCGACTCGTCAAGAGTTCGAACAATATTGCGCCGAGCGCATAGAGGTCACTGCGACGGTCAACTCTTTCGCCGAGCGCTTGCTCGGGGGACATGTATGCGACCTTGCCTTTGACCTCTCCGGTGCGGGTCATGTCTTCGTTGGCGGTGTCGAACTTGGCGATACCAAAGTCAAGTAACTTGACGTGCCCGGCGTAGCCGACCATCACGTTGTGGGGCGACAGGTCGCGATGGACGACATTGAGCGCGGTGCCGTCGATGTCACGAAGCTCGTGCACGGCATGAAGGCCTTCGCACAATTCGGCGAGCAGGTGGGTTGCGAGATGCACCGGGATACCTGAGCCACGGTCCGATGCGGCGGCGATCAAGCGAGAGAGCGCCTCGCCCTCGACGTACTCCATCGTGAGAAATGGCTCGCCGTCGATCTCGCCAAAATTAAACGCGTGAACAACGTTTGGGTGTGAAAGCAACGCCGCCAGTCGTGCCTCGCGGAAGAACATTTCGCGATTGCGCGGGTCTGCGGCGTTCTCGCGCAACACGCGCTTGAGCGCGACGATGCGCTGG
>CAMBEV010000405.1 GCA_945865595.1 Nannocystis exedens
CTTCTTCTGCCCACAGTACTTGCAATCCCAGAGCATTTCGTACGTCGCGTCGTCACTCATGAAGGCGAGCATATCCCTCAATGTTGTGCTGACCATTGTGCTGTTCGGCAAACGGGGGCATAAATCGCTCGATTTCATGCTCCCTCTCCCTATGGGAGAGGATCGAGGTGAGGGAATTCATCTTCTTCATAAGAGGATGCAAGGACACCTGTCGGATCCGGCCCAGTCCGCCAGCCGTTTGTGAACCGCACGAAAGCAATTGCTGAGAATCGGTGCTTCGAGAATGACCCTCACCTCGATCCTCTCCCATAGGGAGAGGGAGCCCGACAGCCACGTCTTCATGCCTCGCGAAGACAATGAGCACAATGGTCAGCACACTCGTTTGAGGGGGCGTAGAAATTGTGACGCGAATCCTGGGAAGACTGCGATCGCGCCTCGCATGCTGGGGGAGCTCGAGGGGGGAAGGCTTCCTCCCACCTCGAACGTAACTAGTATTGATCTTTCGGCGGATGGTCGGCAATGACCTCGACCTTGGGCAAAACCTCCGCGACGAATCGGTCGCGCACTTGCATCGCACGGCCAATGTCGTCCTTGCCCGGAATGGCGATTCCGATCACGAGGCAATGCCCCTTCCACGCGGGATACGCCGCGTAGGCGGACGCGTAGTCCTCGTTCATGGCGAGCGTCGCCAAACGCGCTCGCGCGGTTTGCACTTCGACTGTTGTGTCGCGCCAACCGAACGCGGTGGGCTTGTCGAGTTCCACATCGACTTCAAACGTGTCGATGCGCGGCTTCGCCCAACGCTCGAACTCCTTGATGCACGCACGAGGGTCGTTTGTCGTATCGTCAACTTCACGGACGAATGCAGTGACGAGCCCGTGGTGCGCTTTGCCGTAGCGAAAGCCCGCCGCGGTTTTCACGCTCCAGAAGTTGACCCGCGTCCAGTGCGGCTGATCAGGCAGAAGCAGACTGAACGTGCGGTAGCGATCGACAACCTTTGCGAGAGGCGCAATGCGCAGTTGCTCGAGCGCGGCGGAGTGTTCTTGGCCCTTAGCGCCGCCCTTTGATGGACGGCCGTCGTCAGAGGGAGACAGCGCTGCAATGGGGACCACACCTGCGGGTGCCTTTGCAGGTTCACCTCGATCGGAGCACCCGATCGCACTCACGAGAAGCAACACAAGGTGACGCATTACAACGCCAGTCTACCCCGTATTTCGGGCCCGAAAAAAAGGCCGACCTGTTTCGTTTGCTGTTATTTCTCGCCCTGCCATGACGACCCTACCCCTCGATGCCTCAGGCAAGCCCCTCACAACGAACGCCCAACTCGTCAAATGGGTTGAAGAAATGGCGGCACTTTGCAAGCCCGACCGTGTCGTTTGGGTCGATGGCTCGGCAGCGGAAAACGATCGGCTCACCCAAGACGCCGTGAAGGCCAAGATTCTTGAGCCGTTGAACCAGGAGAAGTTACCCAACTGCTACCTGCATCGTTCAAACCCAAACGACGTTGCGCGCGTCGAACACCTCACCTTCATTTGCACGCCTACGAAGGAGGAGGCCGGCCCAACCAACAACTGGATGGACCCGAAGGAGGGATATTCCAAGTTAGGTAAGTTGTTTGACGGCTCGATGCGCGGCCGCACGATGTACGTCATCCCCTACGTGATGGGCCCCCTCGGTTCCCCGATGTCGAAGGTGGGTATCGAGATCACGGACAGCGTGTACGTCGTTTTGAACATGCGCATCATGACGCGGATGGGCACCCAGGCGCTCACGATGCTCGGCGGTTCGAACGACTTCAACCGCGGTCTGCACTGCACGCTCGATGTCGATCCCGATAAGCGCTTCATCTGCCACTTCCCGCAAGACAACACGATCTGGAGTATCGGCAGCGGCTATGGGGGCAACGTGCTGCTCGGCAAGAAGTGCCTCGCACTGCGCATCGGCAGCTACCTCGGACGCGACGAAGGCTGGCTCGCGGAGCACATGTTGATCTTGGGCGTTGAGAGCCCCGAAGGCGAGGTTACCTACGTCGCAGCCGCGTTCCCGAGCGCTTGCGGCAAGACCAATTTCGCGATGATGATTCCGCCCAAGCGTTTCAAGGGCTGGAAGATTTGGACTGTCGGCGACGACATCGCATGGATGCGTATCAATCCCGAAGATGGCCGGCTCTACGCCATCAACCCCGAGGCCGGGTACTTCGGCGTCGCGCCTGGTACCAGCTACGAATCCAACTACAACGCGATGAAATCGATCGCACGCGATACCATTTTCACCAACGTCGCGCGCACGCCTGATGGCGACGTCTGGTGGGAGGGCAAAGACAAAGAGCCGCCGCCCGAATTGATCGACTGGCAAGGGCGTCCTTGGACGGCGGGGTCGACCGAAAAAGCCGCCCATCCGAATTCGCGTTTCACTGCACCCGCCAAGAACAACCCTGGCCTGTCGAAATTCGCTGACGACCCACAGGGCGTGCCCATCTCAGCGATCATCTTCGGAGGCAGGCGCGCGACGACCGTGCCGCTCGTGATGCAATCGTTCAACTGGGCCAGCGGCGTGTACATGGGCGCAACGATGGGCTCCGAGACCACCGCCGCGGCCACCGGGCAGGTGGGCGTCGTGCGGCGTGACCCTTTCGCGATGTTGCCGTTCTGTGGCTACAACATGGGCGACTACTTTGCGCACTGGCTCGACATGCAGGGCAGCATCACGAACCCGCCGAAGATCTTCATGGTCAACTGGTTCCGCAAAGACAAAAACGGCAAGTTCATGTGGCCGGGCTTCGGCGAGAACATGCGCGTGCTCAAGTGGATTGTTGACCGCGCGCGGCTTCGCGTCGGAGGGCAAGAGAGACTCTTCGGGTGGGTGCCAAAAGCCGGCGACCTCGATCTCTCAGGTCTCGATGTTCCGTCCGACACCGTCGATGATGCGTGCCACGTCGACCTCGACGAGTGGAGCACCGAAATCGAATCGCATGGTGAATGGTTCGACAAGATCGGCCCCACGCTTCCTAATGCACTCCGTATCCAACGCGAGCTCTACCTCGCCCGTATTGCGTCGGCTCGCAACTGGAAGCGAAGGCCCCATGTCTGACAAAATCGAGTCTCGCCTCAAGGAGACGCGCCGCTTCATTCCTTCGCCCGAGTTTTCAAAATCGGCGAAGATCAAGAATGTTGACGAATACAAAAAGCTCTACCGCCAGTCGATCGACGACCCCGAGAGTTTTTGGCGCGAGCAAACACGCGACCTT
>CAMBEV010000406.1 GCA_945865595.1 Nannocystis exedens
TTGCCGATGAGGCGAGGAAGCGTGGCGTCTATCTGAGGCCGCTCGGGAGCACCGTGTATGTGTGCCCGCCGCTGATCATTTCAGAGAGTGAACTCGTCTGGCTTCTTGACCAATTTGCTGCATCGATTGAGGCGGCGCTGGTTTTATAACGCCGGGTTTACTGCACAACGATGCTGCTCTTATACATGCCCATGCCGCACTGAAAGGTCAGCGTCTGGGCTTTGTCGGTAGGGATCGCAATGTCAACCGGCTTACCTAACGGGAGCGGCTGGTTGATATTAAGCGCCGGAAAAACGACTGCGGTTGCACACGTTTCGTCGCTCGTCCTGGTAAACGTCAGGGTCGTCTTCCCCTCGGCTTTCGCAAGCGTCAGCTTGTTCGGCGTGAAGCCACGCCCATCGGCAGTTACGCACGTCGTGCAAGCCGGAGTGCTCACGATCGGCGCTTCCTTGTTACAGGCGCCAACAGAAACCGAAGCAACGACCAATAGGACGAGCTCAACATTCCAACGCATGGCGGTCGTGTACCTCTCGCCTTTGCGCGTCGCAACCCACCCACGAATTGGACATCTCGAACATCGTTTGACAGAGCAACTTGCCCTGGGCATCACGCACACTCACTGTCCACGTTCCAGGGACATCGGCAAAGCGGGTCTGCGCCCAAGTCCGCCAGCGAGGGCTCGCGCCCACACGAAGGGGAACCGGCCCGCGCGATCGACCGTCGGGACCCTCAAAACTCACGGTGAGCTCTGTCTCGTCGTGCGAAGGGTTGTCCACTTCAACGAAGGCGAACAAGCGCGTGCCGTCTTGGATAGAAAAGGTATCCGCAGCCTCGATCGGCTCGCGATTCTCGACACCGCGCGACACAACCAGGCGCTTGATGCTGATGGGCCCCGCCTCCTTCACGCCCGCTTCAAGTGGCCTGGACGCGGTGTTCCTCGGCGCGGTGCTCCTCGCCGGGGTGCCCCTCGGCGCCCTGGGCTCGTCCAAGTTGATCACTGGCTTGGGCACCACCTCGGGAGCCACAGCAACCACGGGCGCCGCCGGCGAAACGCTCCGTGCAGCGCCCGTGCGATCCTCTCGCACCTCAGCACCCGATCCGCTGCAAGCGACAGCGCTCACAGCAACCGCAACCATCAAAATCACCTTTGCGCTCTTCGTCATCTTCTCGCTTGAGTGGGTCATGGACCCACCCTCAGCAAGCTCGATGCCAGCGATGAAAACGTAGATTCAACGACCATTCGCGCCCTAACGCTGATCGAGCCGTGGTCCCCGTGACACTCAATGTGTGCGCGCAACCCCCGCCATCAGCGCAACGCAACGCCCTACAACGCCAACTGACGTCCAACCTAGCCCGATCGAAAATGCGGCGTCACCGCGGACTACGATTTACGCCTTAATGTGACGAGCTCGCCGTCATCATCAAAGACGAGTAGCGGGCGACACATCCAGTTAACGTAGACGCCGTGAAAGGAGGTTAACTTTTGTTGGCCGTGCGTTTTGTCCGCGATCGAATCAATGCGGAATCACCGGCACCGGCACGGGCGCTTGAATTGGCACCGGTTGCGGCGGCGTGAAGCGCGTGACTGCGAGCTGCCTCTTCAGCTTGAGCCGCGCGTCGGTTTGGAGGGTCGTGGCGGAGCTCGGGCGAATGGCCCTCATGGTGAACGCAGGGGACTCACGCGGCGAATAGGTGATGCCTCGCTGCGCAGCGATTTGAGTGAATGCGCGCTCCTTATAGCCATCGAGCACGCGCGCGAGCATCGCCATCTGACGCGGGTCACGCGGATCGGTGCGCGTCACGAGCGATCGGAGCCACGCGGTCCTTCGGGAAAGCGGGTCGGGTGCCCCAGGACAGTTCACGCGCGGGTCTTCACACGGCGCCGGAACCGGTCCCGGCCTTCCGAGCAATGGCCACAGCCGGCTAAGCTGCGCTTCCACCGAGCCAGCGGACAGCACCTCGTTGCTCCAAGAGATGTTGGCGACGCTTCTTCGCGCAAACCGATCGGTCGCAATGATGGTGGCTTGAATGCGAACGGACTCGTTGGGCAAGGTCAGCGTGAAGACCTCTCGCGCTGAGTCCGTCGGATTTGCGGGCTTTGGGCGCGAGAGCACCTTCCAATTCGCCGGAACCGGACGCCACCGGCCGCCTGTTGACGGAGCCTGATAGGTGAAATCGGCTGCTGGCCAGTCGTAGCGGGTACGAAGGTCGAGGCTGTCCTGCTCGCGAAAGCCCACGGCGGTCGTCTCCGAAGCTGTCGCGGTCAGCGTCGCGGAACGGCATGCACTCGTTTGAGAGCCTCGCGCGCCGGGAGCGTCGAACGCAACGGCGTTTGCGCTGGCCTGGCCGACGCACGCCGCTGTGAGACTCGCCTCGAGCTTCGGCGTCTCGAACACGCGTGAGTCGGAAGCAGATTCCACGGCCCACTTGTCCCACCCAATCGCGCTCACGGTCTTTCGCTCGCCTTGAGCCAGCGTCACCCGGAGCTCACGCGCGCTGCTACCCGACGGCGCGTCGTTCACGCTCCAACTGTATCCATAGTCGCGCGACGGACCGCAGAGCCCTGCCGGCGTCGCGGTGAGTGTGGCCGAGTATGTGGCGCGGTTGTTTGCGCCCACGGTCGCGTTCAACTTCCCAGGCACAATGCGCAGCGTTGGGCTCGGCGCCCGCAGTGGGTATTCCCTCTTGAGGGCTCGCTCCTGCTGCATCGTGAGCACTGATTCCAACGTGGTCCCGTAGCGCTTGTCCGCGGTCTCTTGCTGTCGCGGCGTTGGAAGCCACGCCCAAAATTTAAACTGACCGTTCGGTGGCGTTCGTGGCGGCTCAGGCCTGAACTGAACGAGATTCGAATCGCGGTTCCACAGCCACCCTACGCGGTTGCGGTCTTCATTCGAATAAGTTGCTCTGCCTTCGATCTCCCACCGATACCACCTCTTCAACGTCTGGTTGGGCCGATCGGGACCGAATCGGTAACACTCGTCGCGAAGCGGTGCATGGACCGGCGGCTCCGATGCGTCTGCGATGACACCCGCGGGCCTGTCGAGCCGCGACGATGCATTCAAGTTGACGCGGCTGTCTCGCCAGCCCGCTCCGAGATTGGCCGACCAGGCAGCTCCGCACTTCTGGGTGCTCATGTCGACAGTGATCGTCGGACAGACGGGAACGTCGTGTCCACCACCGACGGCGGCTCCAGAGGCCGTTTTGTTGACGACGTTCACC
>CAMBEV010000407.1 GCA_945865595.1 Nannocystis exedens
GTAGTACGCCGGACACGGGAAGACCGAAGAATCGTAACCAACCCCGCACTCTTTCATCGCGAGAAAGAGCGTGTCGCTCACCGTGTACCCCGGAGCGCGAAACCCGGTGGGGCGCTCGCCTACCGCACGCGCAATGGCATCAGCACCGCGCGCGATCTCGTCGATCTGCTCGGCGTAGTCACGCCGCACCAAATCGTACTTGTGCGAGTACGAATGGTTCGCGATCTCGTGGCCTCGCGCGTGGGCTGCCCTCAGCCTCTCAACGTTCTCACGTCGCTCGAGGTCCTCGCCCACTACGAAGAGCGTCAACGGAATGGAAAGCGCGCCTGCCCAATCGAGCAGACGCGCAAACGCCACGTCGTAAACTGCGTGGCTGCTGGCGCCGGCGTCGAGCCCGTGGATCGCGAAGTAGTTTCCGATCTCGTCGAGGTCGACGCTGACAGCCGCGAGCATGGTCACATCATCTTTGCGACTTCGGCCGCGAGATCGTCAACCTTCTTTTCGATGCCTTCGCCGAGGCCAAAGCGCACAAAGGTGTGGACGACTACGTCGCCTTCGAGCTTCTTCGACAGGTCTTGGCGAATCTGATCGATGGTGCCCTTCTCTGGGTCCCAAACGTTCTGCTGGCCGAGGAGCGTCACTTCTGTGAACCACTTGGCGACCTTGCCCTCGATGATCTTTGGCCACGCTTGCTCGGGCTTGCCCTCTTCCTTGAGTTGCGCCGCGAAGATCTCCTTCTGCTTGTCGAGATCGGCCTGGGAGACTTGCTCTTTCTTGACGACGATCGGGCTCATCGCTGCAACTTGCATTGCGCAGTTATCAAGAAAGCTGACGAATTCCGCATTTGCGCGTGCGGCGGCACTTGGCGCCTCGGCGTGAATGAGAACGGCAAGCTTGCCGCCTGCGTGGATGTACGCGTGCACCAAAGCGTTGCCGCCATTCGCGCCGGCATCAATGCGATCCCAGCGACGCACAACCGTGTTCTCGCCCGTCTTGGCGACCATCTCTTGACGGACGTCGTCGACCGAGCGGTCGGTGCCAGGATACTTCTGTGCCGTTAGGTCAGAGCCCCTGGGAAGTTTGCTTGCAACGTCAACGATGTTGCCGACGAAGTTGCGGAATTCATCGCCACGCGCGACGAAGTCCGTCTGGCAGTTGACCTCAACGATCAGGCCGCCAAGGCCGTCCTTCGCAACCCAAGTGCGCACCTCACCCTCAGTCGCAATGCGACCTGAGCGCGACGCGGCCTTGACGATGCCCTTCTTGAGAATGACGTCGACGGCAGCGTCGAGATCGCCATTGGCCTCAACCAAGGCGTTCTTGCAGTCACTCATGCCCGCTTGCGTACGCTCGCGGAGCTCCTTCACCATCGATACGGTGATCTCAGACATAACTTACTCCTACTCAGTTCGGACGGTCGCTGTTGCGCGGACCGCGACGGCTTTGGATGACTTCAGCGCCTGGGGGTGCGTTGGACGCACGGGAACCGCCGCCACCTTCATCGCGAACGTCGCGGAATTCCTTACGGCGCTGGCTGCCTTGAATCACGGCGTCAGCAACGCGGGCTGTAATCAACTTGATTGACCGAATGGCGTCGTCGTTGCCTGGGATGACGAAGTCAACGAAATCGGGGTCGCAGTTCGTGTCGGTGATGGCAATAACGGGAATCTTGAGGCGTTTGGCCTCTTGAACCGCGATGAGTTCCTTCGAGGGGTCGATCACGAACAGAGCGCTTGGCAGCGACGACATCGTTTTCAATCCGCCGACGTACCTTTCGAAGCGCTCGTGCTCTTTCTCGAGCTTCGAGATCTCCTTCTTGTGGAGCGACTGGTAGGTGCCGTCGTCGCGCATCCGCTCAATCAAGCGCATACGGTCGAGGCCCTGCTTGATCGTTCGGAAGTTCGTGAGCGTGCCGCCAAGCCAGCGGTTCACAACGAAGAACGCGCCTGAACGGGCGGCTTCCTCTTTGACGATCTCTTGCGCTTGGCGCTTCGTTCCGACCATGAGCAAGCTTCCGCCACGACCGACCGTCTCTTCGATGAACTCGAACGCGCGCTTGAAGAGGCGCGACGTCTGGTCAAGGTCGATGATGTGAATGCCGTTGCGAGCGCCGTAAATGTACGGACGCATCTTGGGGTTCCAGCGCTTCGTCTGGTGGCCAAAGTGCACGCCCGCGTCGAGGAGCGACTTGACTGGGAGAGGCATCTCGCCCCGGATGACGGGCACGCCTGTTGAAGTAGTTTCGGTTTGCATTTTTTGCGCTTTCCTTTCGGGTTGGGCCGCCGTTCCGCTCTCGCAGAGACCGTCAACTAGACGAACCACCAGGGACTGGAGGCTGACCGGCTGAAAGCACCCGCTGCGAGCTTGCGCTGCAGAACGTGTGACGTTGAAATCCCGCGGCAGAACATCTGCGTTTGGGGGACCGACTCTTTAGTCAAAAAGGCGGTCCGACGCAATGGGGGCGAAACTGTCATGAAATAGCCCACCCTGGTCTTGCGCGTCGGCCTGGGCGATGACATAGCGCGGCCGATGAACAAATTTTTATTGAGCGGTCTATTTGTTGTTGCGAGCGTCACCTCAGGTTGCGGGAGCGACGGCCCACAAGGCCCCGCCGGCAAGGACGGCGTAGGAAGCCCCAGCATCAGCGCGGTGTTTCCACAGAGCCTTTTTGCGGCGCGCACCGACACGGTCCTCATTGCCGCGGTCGGCACCGACTTCAGTGAATCCAAGAACCCGACCGTTTCGTTCGGCGCGGGCGTCACAGTCAGCAAGGTCACGGTTGCGAGCCCGACGGCTCTCCTGGTCGACATTTCGGTCTCGGCAACGGCTGCTGCTGGGAAGCGTGACGTCGAGGTAAAGCAAGACGCATCGACGCTCATCTTAAAGGGGGCGTTCGAGGTCGACCACGCGGTCAAAGTGAGGGAGGTGCAAGGTACGCTCGCTCAAGGGTCCGTCGCGATCCTGCAGATCGCGAACGTCGATTTCGCAAACCCCTTCGACACGACATCGACAGGCGACGGCATGTTCACGCCCCTCGAGTTCACGAATTTCAAGGTTGGCGCGGTGCCCGCGGGAACGAAGGTCACCCTCAACAGCGTCAGCGACTACAAAGCTGAGCTCCTCGTCTTGATCGACGTAGACGCAGACACCAAGGGTGGCGACCTCGTCTTGAAGTCCGGCCCGACAGGCAAGGAAGTTGACATTATCATCCCGGCCG
>CAMBEV010000408.1 GCA_945865595.1 Nannocystis exedens
TCATCCGGCTCAAGCACGCTGATGGCGTCGTCGATATCGCGCGTTGAAGGTGCATCGATCGTGACGGTGACGACATGGCGCAAGTCACGCACCGCATCGCCAGGATGCACGGTAGTCCCATAAAACTCGGTGTCCGCCGCATAGTCAGAAAGTCCGTAGCGCACCATCACACGGCGCAGAGCAGCCTCGCGCTCACTTACGATCTCAGTCACGGTTGCACGCGGTCCGTCGATGCGCGCAACCACTTGACTGCCCACTTCGGCAACACCATCAAGCGGCCAGTCCGTGTTCGCGACAGTGCGATCGATTTGTAAATAAAGTTGACCACGCCTCGTTACGGCGGTGCCGTAGAGCGTTGTACGAGCGCGCGAGACCAAGCGAAGGCCCTGGGCTGAGCAGCGCCCTCTATCGTCAATGAGAAGCGTGGCCTCGGCGATGTCGCCTGCGAGGAAGGCATTGAGATCAGGTGGAGATACGAATGCGCTGCGGCCGTCTTCGGTTTCGAGAAAACCGAACCCTCGAAGGGTGACTTCGATGCGTCCTCGCGCGATGCTGTCGCTTCCCATGGCAACGTCTTATCGCAAACCACCGGCGAAGAAGAAGAAGAGGGAAAGTCAACGGTTGACCTGCTAGAATCCGCGAATGGCTGCTGTGATCTCGAAAACGCCTGTGTCGTTCGCCGCGTACCTTGAGATCGATGCCCGGAGCGAGACAAAGCACGAGTACATCGGCGGCATCGTCTATGCGATGAGCGGCGGATCGCCCGAGCACGCACGCCTCGCAATGGCGATCGGACGCGACCTGAGTGCACAGCTCGATGGCAAACGCTGCGCGGTCTACAGTTCTGATTTGCGGGTCCGAGTCCTCGCGACCGGGCTTGCGACCTACCCCGACGTCACGGTTGTGTGCGGGAAGCTCGAGGTGGATCCGGAAGACAAGCACAGCGTGACGAACCCGGTGGTCATCATCGAAGTCACCTCCCCAAGCACCGAGAGCTATGACCGCGAGACCAAGTACGCGCACTATCGGCGAATCGCGTCGCTTCGGGCCTACGTCTTGGTGTCGCAAGATGAGCGCCTCGTCGAAGTGTTCACGCGCAACGCGGACGAGAGTTGGGTCCTGAGAGACATCCGAGAGGGGAAGGCACAGCTTGCCGAGATCGGGTGCACACTGGACCTCGACGCGATCTATCGCGATCCATTGGCGGCACCGTAGGCTTCTTACGGACGCAACCAGCCGCGCTCCCTGAGTAACGCAACAACGCGCCTGCGCACCTCGTCGCGAATTTCGCGCACCGCCTCGATCGACTGGCCGTTTGGGTCTGACAGCGGCCAGTCTTGTCGCTCGACACCTGGAAGCACCGGGCATGCCTCGCCGCATCCCATGGTCACGAGCATCGCCGCACTCACGGCCAGCGTCTCGTCGAGTTTCTGTGGAACAAGCGCGCTGAGATCGATTCCCACTTCGTTCATCACCTTGACGACATTAGGATGCACGCAAACGGCCGGCTCGGTTCCCGCCGAAATCGCTCGCGCTTTTACGGGATCGGCAAGATGGTTGAACAACGCCGCCGCCATCTGCGAGCGGCCTGCGTTGTGCACACACGCAAAGAGAACCGTGATCATGAGCGCGCCTTTGGCATCAGCCACCGAAAGAACAGCATCGCCGCGGCGGCTCCAAGCACTTGCGCGACGACGAAAGCCGGAACGTCGACGGGCCTTATACCGGCAAACGTGTTGGTCACTGAACGCGCCAGGGTCACCGCAGGATTGGCAAAGGAAGTTGACGGTGTAAACCAATACGCCGCGGTGATGTACGCGCCGACTGCGAACGGCACAATGTCTGGCCGATTGCGTGAGCAGCCTTTGATGGTCGCGATAAGCCCAAACGTGGCCACTACCTCACTGAGCCATTGAGCCGATCCGCTGCGCTCATGACGTGAGGCTGCGAATACTGCTTCTCCGAACATCGCATTCGCGAGTGCAACGCCGCCAAATGCTCCGGCAGTTTGAGCCACAACATACGCAGGCACGTCACGCCAAGCGATGCCGCCGTCCGCAGACTCAACGAGCGTGACGACAGGATTGAAGTGAGCGCCCGAGAGTGGACCGAACACCGAGATGAGGGTCACAAGGCCTGCGCCCGTAGCCATGGCGTTCGCAAGCAACGCGATCGCAACGTTCCCTGCGGCGAGACGCTCGCCCATGATGCCGGAGCCGACGACGATCGCGAGGAGGAACGCCGTTCCGAGTGCCTCGGACGCCATGCGTCTTGTGAGATTTGCGTCGCTCATCAGCGTGGGCAGCAGCCAGACGATTTCTGTATCTGCGGCGCCTCATTCTGCGCACCGGGCGGAACGCAACAAGTGCTCGCCTCGGCTTTCATCACGGGCGCGTCAGCTTTCACGACAAACACTTCCCAAGCATTCCCATCGGGGTCTTCGACCCAAACTTTGTCCTGCACGGCATAGCAGCAAGCCGTGTCCTGCTCAGTGCGCGTGGTCAATCCCGATGCCTCGAAGCGCGTCTTCGCTTCAAGAACATCGCCGGTCGACGCGACCTGAATGCCGAAATGGCTGGCGTTGATGCCGGTGCGCTCCGCCTCGATCATTGACAAGTTGAGCGAGGGCGCTTGGAGATCGAACTTTGCGTAGCCCGGTCGTCGCTTGCTCACGCTTACCCCGAACGCCTTCTCGTAGAAGGCGACTGAGTCATCAAGGTTCGTCACGTTTAGGGAGACATGGGGCTTCAAAATATTCATCGCATTTACCTTCCTATTATTTCCATAATTTTCGAAATATAGAAGAAAAAACTCAGCAGCACTTTGGGCTGCCAGCACGACCTCGCTTGCAGCAGTCTTCCCACAGGTATGCCGTCAGGGCTTGAAGCGCCGCGTAGTCCGCCCGGTAGTAGATGAACGTCCCTTCATGGCGTGCCTCGAGAAGGCCGCAGCTTGCGAGTCGCTTCAGGTGGTGGCTCAACGTGGATGCGGGCAAATCGACGTGCTCTTGAATTTCACCGGCTGCGGTGCCGTGCGGGTCGCCTTGAACAATGAAGCGAACGATTGATAGCCGCGCGGGGTGACCGAGCGCACTTAGTTGCTCGGCATGACGTTCGAGTTTTCTGGCCACGTCTTATTTCTAAACATTTCCAAACAATCGTCAAGATATGTTTCGAATCTTTTCGAAGATT
>CAMBEV010000409.1 GCA_945865595.1 Nannocystis exedens
CAACGGAGGCCTGGTTCGGTGGCAAAAAGTTGCGCGTGGGCACCCTCGCTTCCGTCGCGGTCGCGCCTGAAGCGCGGGGCAGAGGCGTTGCAACAGCGCTCCTTACGCACCTGCACGCAACGTCGCAGCAGGCGAGAGCCGAGCTCGACATTCTCTACCCGTTCTCGCATGCATTTTATCACCGCTTTGGTTACGAATCAGCGAGCCCCTACGTTCGACTGAGAGCACACCCCCTTGCCTTTCCAACCGGTCCGCAAGAGGCGCTGCACCCTGTCACCACAGACGATGGTGCGCACATTGTCGCGCTGTACGATCAGTTTTGCAGTGAACGCACTGGCATGCTCACGCGCACCGACGAAGCGTGGGAGCGCTCGTGGGCAGAGGAGACGCTCACCCACCTCTGCATGCGTGTGGGCAATCGAGTCACCGGATATGTAACGTTTTCATTGCGACAGAACGAGCTCCACGGCCAAACGCGCCTGTATGTTCACGATTGGGCGTGGGCTGATTCGAATGCCCAGCGCGCTCTTTGGAACTGGGCACGTTCGATGGCGGGCCAAGTGACGGTCATCGAAGTTGACGTTTCGCGAGAGGACCCCCTCCTTGATGCAGTGCGTGACGCAGCGCAGGGGCGCTTTGGATCCGCCGCGATCGAACACCCGATCGGCGTCCTCGCGGCAGGACCGGCAATCCGCATCGTGAACCTCGCCCGCGCGCTGGCTGCGCGAGGTTGGAACACGCAGGAGACGCTCACCTTTGCGGTCGGCGCGGAGCGGTTCGTCGTGCACGGCGGTACCGTTGAGGTCGCGCCCTCAAATGCAGCGATTGAGGTTACGATCTCGCCTGGGGGCATCGCCCAGCTTGCCTTCGGCGGCGTGAGTGTTCGTTCGCTCGCCGCGATGGGTCGTCTCGAGGGCACCTCTGCCGAGGCAATCGCCCGCGCTGAACGCGTTTTTTCGTCGCCGGCCTACTTCTCCGCTGACCCATTTTGACACGATCACGGACATAATCGCGCTGATGCCCCGTCTGCGTTCATCCGTTTCGCCCAATCCTTCGTGGTTGCCCGAGCCAGCACCCACGTCGAGGATCATGCGCATCGGTACCGCCGTGGGCATGGGCGCGGTTGCAGCGGCGCTCTCGACGGTTCCAGCGGCTCTGCGCACGAGTAGCGCGCTCGCAGGCAACACGGCTTGGTGGAAGTTGTGGGTCGCGCTCGCCGGAAGCACGGTGCTCCCGATGGTCCTCGCCGTGATCGCTTTTCGGGGCGCGGCGCAAGGGGCGCTCGCCATCTTTCGAGAACGCCTGCGGCTGCAGCTCGGCACCGCACTGCTCACCGCAGCCTGTCTCTACGTGGTCCTGCTCGTACTGGGCGCGACGCTTCACACGAACACCCATCACCGCGGGCTGGCCGGATCGACCTTCGCCGTCGTGGCTCTCGTGGCCACGGTCGGAGCGCTCGCCGTCAGCCAGCGGGTGGCCGCCCTCATCGAGAAGCACGCACCCAGGACGCAACGCGTTTTGCCGTATCTGGGCGGCAGCGCGCTCCTGCTGGTGGTTGCGTGGTCGCTCCGCTCGCCTGCTTCGAGGGGTGAGCCGATCGCGCTGTTTTTGGACCTGCTCGCGTTTACGTTGATGGCAGGATTTGCTGCTCAAGCTGCGTTTTCGCGCTTGCGCCCCCTTGCGCTCGCGGGTCCCCCCGCAGCCTGTGCGCTCCTGGTTCTCGCTTGCACGATCCTGCGGGGAGCACCCGATTTAGTCAAGATCATTGTCGAACAGGCCCCTGCGTTCGGACAAGCCGCGCGCATCATCGCAGGCGTGCCTTGATTCGCCGCATGGGCAACTCTGCGGCCGTCGCCATTGCCCTTGCGATGTCGATCGCCACAGGTGCCGCAGCCGCACCTCGAGGCCTCGCCGTCGTGGCGAGCAGCTCTGCCGTCATCGCAAGCGGCTCTGCCAAAGACGATCCAGCCGCGCGCGTGCTCACATCGAGCAATCCGGCCTCTTCACCCACAGTGGTACCGACCAAAACCACGACCAAAGAGGGCGGGGCCTTCTACAAATCGTTGTGGTTCTGGGGCGCAATCGGAGGCGCAGTGGCAATCGGCAGCACGGCATTGATCGTCGCGAACACGGGGGGGGCTAGCCAAATGGAAATGCAGATGCACATTCCCCGCTGATGGTTTCCTGGTTCGCTCGCTTGTTTGGCCTCTTCGCGGTCCTGTTCATCCTCGGTGCGCAGTCCACGCACGCACTCGCGGCTGAGCCGTCAGCGACGCAGAGCCGTGACGTGAAGGACGACGGCGACGGGCCGAGCGACATGCCGCGGATCTCGGGCGTGCACATCCCCGCTGTCCCCACGGAGATGAAGCATCTCGATCGAGGATGGTTACAAATATACTACCCGGCAGCGTATGAGACCGAAGTCGCTGAGCTCGCGCGCATTTCAGAACCCTACAAGCTCCTTTTGGCCAAGCACTTTGGCCAAGCGATCCTCTCGCACGTCGAAGTCCGCGTCGCAAAGGATCCCTTTGAGATGGCCAACCTCGCGCCGCGTGAAGCGCCTCCGCCCGCGTACGGCGTAGGCGTCGCTTATCCACGCCTCAAACTCGTCGTGCTCTCCATCCAAGACCCACGCTCGTACCAGGCCGCGAACCTCCCTGAAGTGTATCGACACGAGCTCGCACACGTGGCCCTCGACGATGCGACCGACGGACACTTCATGCCGCGCTGGTTCGCCGAAGGCCTCGCAATCTACCAGGCGGGCGAGCACGGTTTGGACCGGCAAACGTTGCTCTACTCGGCTGCAGCAAGCCGCTCGCTTATTCCTTTCGACGCGCTCGATGAGTCATTCAGCGCGTCGAGTCCAAACGTGAGCCTTGCGTACGCGCAATCGGCCGACCTCGTTCGCTTCATGTTCCAGGGGAGCGACAAAACCCGCTTCGCATCGATGATTGGGCGCGTTCGCGATGGCGCTCATTTCGAGAGCGCCGTCGAGGATGCCTACACAACGGATATTCGGAAACTTGACTATCAATGGAGGCGCGACGTCTCGTCGAGGTTCGATTGGGGCTCATGGCTCACTGGCGCAGGCACTGTCGCATTCGTCGGGCTCCTGGTGCTCGCCTACGTGAAGAAGCGAAAGCGATCGCGT
>CAMBEV010000410.1 GCA_945865595.1 Nannocystis exedens
GGCTGGTCGTATCACCCGGTCGCTGCCCATCGCGTGTTGTAGCCGGGGAGGGCGGCGCCCTCGTGTTCGTCGCCGATCGCGCAACGACGCAAGAGCTGCTCCTCAGCATTCCAAGCTTCCTGGAGCTCGTCACCGAGCTGGGCTAGGAGTCTGTCGGGCAAAGCCCGTCAGACTCCGTCGTGACTGTTTCATGGTCAGGTGGAGCTGGCGCTCCCCCCGACACCCCCCATGCTCGGGTTGTGAGGAGAACGTTGGGCTCTCTGTTGGCGGAAAGCTGGTTTTTGATGGGCATTGCGGGCTGTGGTAAAGAAAGTTGCCTATTTCGAGAGATTCTTCCTGGGCGCGTCGTTGTCGAGGTTCCACTGAAGTGCTTCAACGCCTTCGCTGCCCGAAAAACGCAACGCAATCCACGCAGCGTTCTCGTCGTCGATGCCCGCGTCGGAGCCGGCGGTGCGTCTGCGAAATTTCACGCGAAATGCGTGCCGCCACACGGACGCAAAGGGGAAGTACTGGCGTTCAACCGGCGACGGCTTTGAGATTCGTTCCATCTCAAACGGCTCCACTTCATGTCCTAGACTGTCAACTAGCCGAACTACCCAAGGTGCGCCCGGCTTAGTCAAGTCTGCATACCGATAAGGAGTTGAGGCGTAGAGCGCGACAAAGAAGCGATGAAACTGCCTCGCGTCATCGAGCTCGGCGCTCATCATGCGCATCCGCTCCTTCTCACTCAGCCGAAAGTCCTCGGCGTATCGGGTCACATAGGCCCACCGGAAGTCCCATGACTCAAAGGTCGCGGTGGCCGTGAGCTTGTCGTCCAAGTCCTGCATCGAAAGCAGGCTCGCCTTGCGCGTCCAACGTTGTTGGACGAAGAAATAATCATCGGGCACGTAGCTTCGAGGCCCGGCGCTCAAAGAAACGCGCGCGCTGCCGCAACTGGCGAGGGCCGCCACCAGCACAAACGCGCTCGCGCGTCGAAACTCGACCATGGGACTTGCATATATCAAATCATGCGACCGTAGCGACGGGGGATAATGCACCCCGACTGATCGCGCCGCTCTTGTCCCTCACTCGCTCGCTCTGGCAATATCGCGTTTCCCATTCCGATATCGCCCGAGGAGCCTCTCGATGCCCATCAAGATTGCCGCGAAGGTCGCGGCGCCACTGACTCTCAACGTCGACCTGTCCGTCGTCGGCGTTTACGCCCAACGCAACCCAAAGCGGAACGCAAAGCAAGAAGGCCTCTCAGCCCAGCTCGCTTCGATTGATCGCGAGCTAAAGGGTGCGGTCTCGGCGCACGCGCTTCGCGAGGAATTCACCGCGAAGAAGGACCAGGTTCTTTCTTTCTCGTTCTTCAGCCAAGGCAAGGTCCGCAAACTGATTTTGATCGGTCTCGGCGAAGGGCCTGCGACCGCAGCCGAAGCACGCACGCTTGCGGGTCGAGCCGCGCGGTTCGCAAACAACGAGAAAGCGACCACGGTTGCCCTCTATTTGCCTGCGGGGCTCGAAGAGCGATTGCGATCCATCGCTGAAGGTATCGAGCTTGGCGCGTATCGCTTTACCAAGTATTTCACAGGCGATCGTCGCCCGAAGGCCGAGGTAACCGACGTTCAAATCGGTGTGCCCACCAAGTTGCCCACCACCGCGAAAAAGCAGATCGACCTCGGTCAAGCCATCGGTCGCTGCATTAACCTGTCGCGCGATTTGAGCAACGAGCCTCCGAACGAAATCTACCCGGCGGCGCTTGCATCGGCCGCCGAGAAAATGGCTAAGGCTGCGGGCCTAAAGGTTCAGGTCTTTGACCATAAAGAAATTTTACGAAGAGGCATGCTCCTCATCGATGCCGTCGGTCGTGGCAGCGTACGGGACCCGCGTTTTGTGCACATCAGCTACGTGCCGCGAACAAAAACGAAGAAGCGTTTCGTATTCGTAGGTAAGGGGGTTACGTTTGACACGGGCGGCATCAGCATCAAGCCAGCAGCCGGCATGCAAGAGATGAAGCACGACATGTCAGGCGCCGCGAACATCGTTGGCCTTATGGCTGCTGTCGCCGCACTAAAGCCCGACGTCGAGGTGCACGGACTCATCGCCGCTGCCGAGAACATGCCCGACGGCAATTCCTACCGACCCGGTGACATTTGGAAGTCGCTCGACGGCAAAACTGTCGAGATCGTCAACACCGATGCGGAAGGACGCCTGCTCCTCGCCGACGCCCTCGCGTACGGGCGCGCGCTCAAGCCCGACTGTCTCATCGATAACGCGACGTTGACAGGAGCGTGCCTTGTCGCGCTGGGTCCGGCGTGCACCGGCTTCTATGCAACAAATGACACAGTCGGTGATCAATTTGCGAAAGCCGCCGCCTCAGCGGGTGAATCGATGTGGCGCATGCCGCTGCTCGAAGACCTGCGCGATCAGATTCGTAGCGACGTCGCCGACGTTAAGCAGACCGGCGATCGATACGGCGGCTCAATCACAGCCGCGCTTTTTCTCCGCGAGTTCATTGGGGACACGAAAAACTGGATCCACGCCGACATCGCGGGGCCCGCTGCCACTGATCGCCCAAGCGGGTGGACCCAAGCCAAGGGCGCAACTGGCCACGGAATTCTGACCTTTCTCTCGCTCATCGAGTCGGCCGCCGCAGGTCACTAGCCGCCGCACGCAGAGAGCCTCGCCGCGGCGTTCGTGCTAAACGCCGCGGCATGTCGAGCTCAGTTAGCGACCTTGCTCACGTTGAGAGGCGCCTCAATCGGGCGATGGGCCGCGCCATCGGAGACTTCGATATGATCTCCGAAGGTGACACCATCATGGTCGCGGTGAGCGGCGGCAAAGATAGCTACACGCTCCTCGAACTTCTTCGGTCGTTACAACGCCGAGCGCCCGTGAACTTCGCGCTCAAAGTGGTCAACATCGACCAAGGTCACCCCGGCTACCCCGCCGAGACCTTGCGTACCTATATGCGCAACGAAGGTTACGATTTCCGCATGGTCGAGGAGGACACCTTCTCAATCGTCACCGAGAAAATTTCAAGCGGAAAAACTTTCTGCTCGCTCTGTTCTCGCCTCCGTCGGGGCATTCTCTATCGCGTGGCGACCGAACTCGGCTGCAATAAAATCGCACTCGGTCACCACCGTGACGATATCCTTC
>CAMBEV010000411.1 GCA_945865595.1 Nannocystis exedens
CCTACCTTCGTAACCACACAAGTTACCCATAGCCGCGCGCGTCAATAGTTCCAGCCATGAACCATCAAGAAGTGGGACGAGTGCGCCGGTCTCTGGATCGCCGAATCGCACATTGAACTCGAGGACGCGTGCCTCGCCACCCTGCATCATGAGGCCGCCAAAGAGGCATCCTTTGAAGGCGTGTCCGCGGCGCTTCAGGACCGCAAGCGTGGGTTCGATCACGGTATCGATGAGTTGACCTGCGAGCGCAGGAGGCACGATAGGCGCGGGCCCGTAAGCACCCATGCCTCCCGTGTTTGGCCCTTGGTCACCGTCGAAAATGCGCTTGTGATCCTGCGCCGGGGGCAACGCGAACGCGCGCTCGCCATCGCACACGACGTGAAAGCTGGCCTCATCGCCCTCGAGAACTTCCTCGATCACAACGCACGCACCCGCCTCGCCAAACACGCGCAGGGTCATCATCTGATCGAGCGCAACGAGCGCCTCTGTCGTGTCACGCGCAACCACGACTCCCTTGCCCGCAGCGAGCCCGTCGGCCTTTACGACGAGAGGACGCGCCGCTTTCGTTACGTACTCGCGGGCGAGACGAACATCGTCAAAGACCACAAACGGCGCGGTCTTTACGCCGGCCTCCACAAGGACCTCCTTCATGTATCGCTTCGACCCTTCGAGGCGCGCGCCCTCGCGCGTGGGCCCGAACGCGACAATGCCCTTCGCGAGCAGGGCATCGACAAGGCCTAACGTCAGCGGCAATTCTGGGCCGACCACCACAAGGTCAATTTTGTTGACCTCTGCCGCAGCGACGAGAGCGTCGACGTTATCGATCGCGATCGGGAGGTTCGTTGCGACCTTAGCCGTACCTGCGTTGCCAGGCGCAACCCAAACGGTGGCCTCTTTCGCGAGCGCGATGGCAAGTGCGTGCTCGCGAGCGCCTTGACCCACAACCAGGATGCGCGACATGTCCACGGCGTATCACAGTCAATTGCAGCGTCGGAGCTCCACGACGCTTCCCGAAACGGATCAACGGCTGTTACGCTATCGTCATGGATCCAGCGTCCCGTCCCCCGGTTGCTGTGCGCGTGATTCGCCCGCATGGCTCGCTCGAAGAGTTCTACGGAACCGACCTCGGAACGATCACTGCGAGCACGATCGTCCTTCTGGGTGCGCAGCGACGACCTGAAGGGGTTGTCCTTCGCTTCGAGGTGCTGCTGAGCGACGAAACACCCGTCGTGCGCGGCGAAGGACGGGTGATCGGTTACATGGAACGCACCCCACTTGGTGAGCCTGGGCTGTGCCTTAAATTGATGCGGGTCGACCCGCGCTCAAAGGAGATTCTTGACGAGGCACTCCTGCGCAAAGGACAAGGCGGGATCGCGCGCGGCTCAATGCCGCCGGAAGCGCCCGCCTCGCGAAGGGTTCCGCCGCCATTCCCGGGCAGACGTTCGCCTCTACCGGCGCCCACGAGCGAGCCGGCGCCCACGAGCGAACCGGCGCCCACGAGCGAGCCGGCGCCCACGAGCGAACCGGTGCCCACAAGCGAACCGGTGCCCACAAGCGAGCCGGTGGCGGCAGTCGCGCCTGATGGGCGCAGCGGGCGACTCGAGCAGCTGCGCTTTCGCTTTCGTGAGTTGAGCCCCGAAGCGCGCGACGCGATCGTCGCCGACGGTCGCGCTATCCGAGCGCGTACTCCGTAACAATGGCTGCTACGGTTAACCGACTATGGAGTTCGATGCCTCATCACTTGTTGCCTCCCTTGTCGTAAGCGGCATTGGATTTGTCGCGTTCACCTACGGAAAGAAGCAGTCACGCTTTCCGCAAATGATCATCGGCCTTGTGCTGATGGGGTTTCCGTACTTCGTCTCGGACGCGTGGCTCATGGCAACGATTACGGGCGTGCTCCTCGGCCTGCTCTGGCTCTCTGTGCGGCTCGGCCTGTAGACGGAACGGTGCGCCACCGACCGCTACCAGCTGATCGGCTTACCGCTCACCGTGAACCCGAACGACATGAACCCCGTGTCCGCTTCAGTGATGATTCCGCCGCGCACCTCGGCGCCGACCTGGATGAGCGGAGTCTTCAAGAAATAACCGCTCACCGCGAGCATGTATCCGAGATCGATCTCGTCGGGACTGGTGGTCTTGCCGAGCACCGTCGACGTGACGTGCACGTTGTAGACGCCGATGGCAGCCTTCACCCGGAAGCGCCAGATGTCGACCGCCGGGCCGACCATGAAGCCGAACGTACTCAGCGCGCTGGCCGCAACCGTCTTGCCGCCAGCCGCCCCGAGGTCAACGTTTTCGCGACTCGAGTAGAGCTGGTAGTAGCCGATGTCGACGAACGGTGAGACGAAGTACGGCGAGCGCAGGACGATGCCGCCCGCGATCGCCCCGCCGCCATTTCGCGCCGAAATTTCACCGCTGCGCTCGAGCCCGCTCGCTAGCTGTCGATTGTACCCACCGAATAGCGTCAGCTCGATGCCGTAGCTTTTCGATTCAGGCTTGCGAGTCACGAGCAACGCGGGGGCGGCCGGAGGGGGGGCCGGAGCCGCGGCCAGCGCAAATGGTGTTGCCAAAGCGCACGCAAGTGCCGCGATCGCAGCGTGCGCTCGCTTCACGGCTTCACCGTCGACGTGGCGGGGACCGTCCCCAGGGTTTGAAATCGCTGGAGCACCATCCCTGGGCGATCAGTGAGCACGCCGTTCGGCTTGCCCTCCGTGAGGAAGAGGTCGACGTAGATCTGCTCGTCGATGGTCCAGTAGACGACGCTGCGACCCTCTTTCTGCATCGTCGCGACTTCATCGGGCATCGGGCCGCGCGTCCAACGCGGTCCCCACATCTGGCAGTCGGCGCGGCGCACGTCGTCGAGCTCGAGCTCGACCAAACATGGCACGTCAGGTGGGCCGGCCGCCACGAATGCGTCGACGATCTCGGTCTCGCCCATGCCAATCACGGCAACGAACTTGCGACCCTTCATGCTAACGGCCAGCGCGTTGTACTTCTTGACGATGTCGATCGCCGGCGCAACAGCTTCTGGGATCTTCAGGTCAAGCCACACTGCCGCCAGCGTGGTGTCATTGATCGCCGCGGTGAGCGCTTCTTCGAGTGTGGGGATTTCTTCGCCGTAGCGTAGCGTGCAGAGCGCG
>CAMBEV010000412.1 GCA_945865595.1 Nannocystis exedens
ACGAACGCAATTGCTGAGAATCGGTGCTTCGAGAATGACCCTCACCTCGATCCTCTCCCATGGGGAGAGGGAGCCCGACAGCCACGTCTTCATGCCTCGCGAAGACAATGAGCTCAATGGTCAGCCCATTACACCGTTGCGTACGCTCGAACGATGGGATGTCGGGTGCGGCCACGTCCCTGTAGGCTCTCGCATCATGACGTGGGCCTTCCTCGCCGTGGTGATCGTCGTCGCATTTGCGACCGAAACCGCCGCTGGGTTTGGCGCCACAATTCTCACGCTGACGTTCGGCGCGTTCTTCTTCAAGGTCGACCCACTTTTGGCAATCTTGCTGCCAATTAATTGCGTGACGTCGGCGCTGCTCATCTGGCGGGGCCGCAAGCTTCTTGCGTGGAGCGTCTTGCTCACCGATGTCGCTGTGCCCATCAGCGTTGGGTTCGCCATTGGCTTGGTCGCGCGGTCGCGTATTCCTACGGACAAGCTCGTCATTGTCTTCGCGCTCTTTGTAGCCGCGCTGGCTATCCACGAGCTGCGCAAGATCGCAAAAGGGGTAGCCCTGCCGAGCCCCGCCTACGCGCCGCTATGGATATTCGGCGGCGGTGTCATGCAAGGCCTCTTTGGAACCGGCGGGCCGCTCGTGGTCTACACCCTTTCGCATCGCATCGAGGACAAGGGCGCCTTTCGCAGCACGCTCGCGGTCGTCTGGCTCGCCTTGAACCTGGGCCTCGTGGCGAGTCTTGTGAATGACGGTGGCGCGTTCTCGCGAACGAGCCTCTTGGCTTCCGCCGCGTTAACGCTTCCGATGCTGCTCGGCATGGCCCTCGGCGAGGCGGTGTTCAAGCGTTTGCGACCCCAAACGTTTCGCAAGTTTATTTACCAATTGCTTCTGGTCGCTTCGTTGCTCTTGCTGCTTCGCTCCGTGCGTTAGCGCAAGACCCGAAGGGACCGCTTGTCGCGCGGGACATGACTGTTCACCGGGTTGACTACCGGTACAGGCACTTGACCATGCGGGAAGAACCACTGGTTGAACGCAAGATTCCCCTCCGCAAAAAGCGTGTCGGCCAGATCGTCGGCGATGCGCGCTGTTGTCTGCTCGTGCCAACACTGCACGCCGCCTGCAATCCCGTAATTTCCTGTCTCCGCGCGATTGGCGCAGGCGCAGTGGTTGCTGCAGCGGACCTGCTCGGCGCAACCCCCGCACTCTTCGTTTTGCGCGTGCCAGTCAGGCAAGTTCTCGGCGCGGAAACCTGAAACCCGCGCTCGCTCGACGCCCGTCGATACGTGACCGATGCGCGCGGTAATGTCAGTGTCTTCGCCGACAAGCCTTTCGCACGGATAGAGGTTGCCGCTCGGTGCGACAGCGATGAATCCGCCACCAAGGTCACACTTGTCTGATTTCTCGAGGCCGCCCTTGATGCGCGCGATGATCTTTGCGTCAAAGGAGTTCAGGCTGACAACACGCCCCGCCCGCATATGCGTGGCGACGACACCGGCGGCCTCGATGAGTCCTCGCTCCCATGCGGCGAGATCATCATCGGTCCATACCGATTCGTAACAAGGGTTGAGCGCTACCCGCGGCACGCCGCGTTCAAACAGTTCGGCCACGCTCGCGCCGAGCTCCCGCACACTCTCAGGCGTAACGACGCTGATCGTCTCAAATGGACGGCCTGCACTGACGACCACGTCGAGCCCTGTTGACACTGTGGCCCACGTTGATTTGCCGTTCATGGAAGGACGATTGGCCTCGTGTGCGCGTTGGTTCCCATCAATCGAGAAGCCGATGTACACGTCGAGTTCAGCGAGGCGTTCGACACGCTCCTTCGTCAATAATGTACCATTCGTAGTTACACACTGAACGAGTGTGCGACCGCCCGCAAGCGTCCGCGCGTACGCTGCGGCCTCGATGAGAAGGTCCCACTCGAGGGTGGGCTCACCGCCGAAGAACGACACCTGTATTTTGCCCGTATCGCCGTCGGAGAACGCAAGGTCAAGCGCCTTACGCATCACATCGCGCGGCATGCTCTTTCGAAACTTGCGACCTGCGTAGCAGTAGCCGCATCCGAGATTGCAATCGTGGGTGAGAACAAGGGTCACATCCATTGGGTCAGTCTCCGAACGCGAGTTGGCACGCGATTAGTGGGGGTGTTCGGGTGCCTTGAGGCCACCAGGCAGCGGAACGTCACGCCGCGGCGGAGGTGGCGTAATCGACGGCAACTCAGGCTCTGCAACGTCCCCAGCCAAGTGTGGGAGCGGGCGCGTGGGCACGATTTTCGGAATCGGCGGCTTCGGCTTCGGCTTCTTCGCACTCGCGCTCGCGCTGGGAGCCGGCGGCATGGCCACGACTGGCGGCTCTCCCCCGAGCGCCACATCGCTCGTCGGCACGATCGGAGGCGGCGCGACCATCGATCCCGGCGGTGTGGCAGTCGCGACCGGTGGGATGTAACGCTTTCGGGTCACTTTTGACCAAGCCGCGCGAAGCACTTCGAACGGACCGGCGGCTGTGCTTGAGCTTCCCGGACGCGCGCAAGACGGATCGTGCGAGGGCTCGGCGGCCGCCCAAAGACTAATACCCGCAACGGACAGCCCCGCGGCTAGGCCAATCGGGACCATTGCACGAACGACAGGGCGCAACGGACGGCGCGCGTGGGGAGCGCGTACCTCAGCCGGCTCAGGTACCGGACTCCCCTTCATTTTCGGATCCATCGCCACTCTGACGAACGGCCGCGCCAAAGGTTTTATTAGGCCTCACGTTCATTTGACCTCCGACCTATTGAAATTGTGACGATGTGCCGTTCAACCGATCGTGGCGCTTCGCATCGTGGCGGGAAGTCGAGCCGAACTGGGTCGCGGTCGCATGACCAACGACGATTCGGCACTTGTCCATCCCAAGCTCAACCTCTACGTCGTCACCGATGGTGCCGGCCGCGGCGGGCACGTGGCGAGCAGCGTCGCGATCTCAGCGATCGCTGAGCATTTCGAGCGCACGGACGAGAGCGCGACGCTTGCCTACGACATTGACGGGTTTGGCTACTTTAGCGACGCACGGCGCTTGGCGAGTGCGATCCACCACGCGAACGACCAGATCGTCGCGATTGCACGGAACTCCAGCGAGTACCGCATGATGGGCTCCACCGTGGCC
>CAMBEV010000413.1 GCA_945865595.1 Nannocystis exedens
ACGGCGGGGGCCGGTCTGCTGCACCAAGAATACCACGACCGCACGTACGCCGAGCACGGTGGCCCGTTTCAAATGGCACAGCTGTGGATCAATTTACCCAAGGCCCACAAGATGGACCCACCTCGGTATCAGGCGCTCGTCGCCGGCGAGATGGGCATTGCGACATTGCCTGATGGCGCAGGCTCCGTTCGCGTTATCGCAGGCGAGTACCAAGGCGCGAAGGGCCCAGCGAAAACGTTCACGCCGGTCAATCTGTTCGACGTGCGACTGCACCGTGGAGGCAAGGTCGAATTTTCATTCGCACCGAGCGAGAACGTTGCGGTTCTGATCATGAGCGGTGACGTATCGATCAACGGCGAGACGAAAGCCACCACGAGCGACTTCGTGGTGTTCGACAACGTGGGGGCGCACATCGCGATCGAGGCGACCTTCGACGCGCATTTGCTCGTGCTCAATGGTGAGCCCATCGACGAACCCGTTGTGCAGCACGGGCCGTTCGTCATGAACACCGAGCGCGAGATCCGCGAAGCGATCGCGGACTTCCAGATGGGCAAGTTCGGGCGGTTGTGAGGGCTGTGAAGGTTTCGAGTTGACCCACTGTTTCACGCGGGTAGGATAAAAGTATGACGATGGCGAAGGTCGCTCTGACTATTCCGAAGGAGTCCCTTAGGCAGGCGAAGAAAGAGGTCGCGACCGGTCGCGCGAAGTCCCTCAGCTCATTCGTCAGCGAGGCCCTCCATGAGAAGCTCCAGCGAGATGCGTTGACCGCTATTCTCGACTCCATGGATGCGGAATACGGAAAGCCGAATGCAGGTGAGAGGGCATGGGCAAAGCGCGTCCTCAAACCGTCGTCCTAGATGCTGGGGCGCTCATCGCGTTCGAACGAGGGGATGGCCGCATTCGGGCGCTCTTTCGCGAGGCGCTGAAGGCACAGGCTCGCCTTGTCGTCCCTGCTGGTGTGCTCGGTCAAGTCTGGCGGGACGGAGCACGACAAGTGCCGCTGCGCGCGCTCCTCTCTGGACCAACGACCGTGGTGCCAGCCCTTGATCAAGCGCTCGCCGAAGCATCGGGCGCCTTGTGTGGGCGCGCAGGCACATCGGACGTTATCGACGCGTCGGTCGTCCTCACCGCACGCCGTGAGCGCGCAGTGGTCGTGACGAGCGACGTGAACGACATGCAGCGACTCGACCCAACGCTGCTACTTCACCCAATCTGAGGCGCGGATCGGATTCGAACCGACGTATGCCGGTTTTGCAAACCGGAGCCTAACCACTTGGCGACCGCGCCACTCGCTCTTGCGGGCGACCCGAGAGAACTACCGCGGCCCCTTGGCCTGGTCAATCAGCGAATCACGACAGGCTACGGGGCTTCAGCACCTCAATACCGTTCATGTACTTGACCAATGCCTTTGGCAGGGTGATCGACCCGTCCGCATTTTGGTGGTTCTCGAGAAGCGGAATCAAAATGCGCGGGCTGGCGACCGCGGTGTTGTTCAGGGTGTACGGGTACCCCATCGTGCCATCCGCAAGCCGCACGCGGATGTTGCTGCGACGCGCCTGAAAGTCGCCGAGCGTGGAGCACGAGTGCGTTTCAGAGAAGGCGTTTCGTCCAGGCATCCACGACTCGACTTCGTGCTTGCGCGTTTGGCCGAGCCCGATTTCCCCCGTGCACGCAATGGCGACGCGGTAGGGAATTTCGAGCTTCGCGAGGATCGCCTCGGCGTTACCGAGCAGCGTGTAGTGCTCCTTTTCGGCGACCTCTTCGTCGGGCACGCAGAACACGACCTGCTCGACCTTCGTGAACTGATGCACACGGTAGAGACCGCGCGTGTCTTTGCCGTGCGCGCCCGCTTCACGCCGAAAGCACGGAGAAAGTCCGGCGTAGCGAATAGGTAACTGCGCCGGATCCAATATCTCGTCGCAGTGGAGCGATACGAGCGCCACCTCGCTCGTGCCGACCAGGTAAAGGTCATCGGCCGAGATGCTGTACGCCTCTTCTTTCCCCAACGGGAAGAAGCCCGTGCCAAACAGCGCGCGGTCTTTGACCATCACGGGCACCGACGCGAAAGTGAGGCCGCGTTCGATCAACGTGTCGATGGCCAAGCGAATCACCGCTTGCTCGAGAAGGGCGCCGAGACCCATCAGCGCGTACGACCGGCTGCCCGCAAACTTGCGCGGCCCGTCCCAGTTGACGAAGCCGTGCATGGTCATCAGCTCGACGTGGTCGCGCGGTGTGAAATCAAATGCTCGAATCGTTCCGACGCGCCGAACTTCGACGTTGTCTTCCTCGCCGCGCCCGATCGGCACCTCGGGCCTAGGGACGCTCGGAATTCGCAGCATCAGATCGTCAAATGTGCGATTCGCCTCGGCGACTCCAGGCTCAAGCTGCTCGATCCGCGCCTTGACCTCCTTGCCTTCTTCGATGAACGCGGGCCGCTCTTCCTTGCTGGCCTTGGGGATGAGCGACGCGATCTCGTTCTTCCGCGCGCGCGATGCGTCGAGCAGCGCGATGGCTTCGCGACGCATCTTGTCGGCGTCAAGAAGGTCATCGAGGTTGACGTCGCACCGCTTGTTCTTGATGGCGGCGCGGACGACGTCTGCGTGGGTGCGGATGAAGTGAATGTCGAGCATGGAGGCCTGCGAGGGTACGAAGGCTAGACCCGAGATTCAACGTGCATCAGCCGCCCTTGCGTTTCAGTTCTTCGCGAAGCCGGTCAAGGTCGGACAGAATGCGCTCGATGCCGATCTCGTTTTTCAAGTTCACGCGGTAGTCAGTTTCGGCCTGCGCGCGGTCTTTCATGCTCTGCCGATTTTGGCTCATGACGATGAGCGGCCCTTGCATCGCCACAAGCACGGCCAACAAGAGGTTAAAGAACGCGTAGGGGTAAGCGTCGAGCGGCGGCTTGATCGCCAAGTTCACAACTGCCCAGCCGACCGTGATCGACGCGAGCAGCCCGATGAACGCCCAACTGCCGTTGAGTTCGGCCACCTTGTCAGCGAGCTTCTGACCGAAGGTGAGCCTTTTGTCCAGTTCCTTGACCACATCGCGTGCCGCGCGCTGGCTAAGGAGCGCGTTCGTTTCGCGCAGACGCTCGGCAAGCTCGGCCATAATGGTCACCGCCGCGGTC
>CAMBEV010000414.1 GCA_945865595.1 Nannocystis exedens
GCCTCGATGCGGCGAAAGAGGCCGCGGGTAACATCGTCAATGCGCTTGGCGCTACGAGCGACGCATTCATCGTCGAGGCCTCTCGCGAAGCGCGCCTCACGCTGCCTCCTACGCGCGACCGGCAGCTGCTGAACCAAACGCTGTCGAAGATGCACGTGCACGAGGTCGAGGGACGCCTCAGCCCCGCGGTGTCGATGGCCGTCGATCGTCTGCGGAGCCTCGGCGGCAAGGGTCGCCTCATGGTGATCACCGATGGTTCGGTCGCGGAAACCGAAGCGCTCGTGAGCTACGGCGTGCCGATCGAAGTGCTTCAGATCGGTTCTCCACACGACAACCTCGGCATCGTTCGGCTCGATGTGCGCTCCGGCATCGATCCCGTTTCACGCGTTGAGCAAACGCAGGCGTTCGTCTCGATTCGTAACTACAGCAAAGAGAAAAAGGACGTCTACGTCACGGTCACGCTCGACGGCGACACAGACCCAATCGCCTCGCGCCGCATGCTGATCGACCCTGAGGTCAACACGCCCGCCGTGCTCACGTTTGAGCCGCCAAAGCTCAAACGCGGCAAAGGCATGCGCGTGAACTTGTCGCCCAACGATGCGCTCGCGGTCGACAACGTTGCGTACGCGCGCGTTCCACCGTCCCTTCGCATGCCCGTCACTTTAGCGACATCTGCAGAGTACACGTGGTTCACGCGCGCGCTCGATGCCGACAAGTGGGTTGACCTTCAACGTCTCACGCTCGATCAACTCGGCCGCGCGAACGTCGACGGTGATGCGCTTGTCATCGTCGAGCACGCGTGTCCGGCGCAGATTCCAGGCCAATCGATCGTCGTCGTGGCGCCGCCGCCAGGTCGCTGCTTCGGCGTTGAGATCAAAACGCCAGAGCAAGGCAGCGCGATCACATCCTGGGACACCACCGATTCGAGACTGCGCTTCTTGTCACTCGAAGAGGTCCAAATAGGCCAAACGTCGTTGCTCGAGACCAAGGGTGGCGGGTCACTCGCGCGCATTCGCACCGGCACCGTCATCGCCGACGCGTCCGTACCTGGCCGGTCGGTCACGATTCTCGGCTTTGCGCCCGGTGAGAGCAATTGGCCACTCAAGGCGTCGTTCGTGCTCTTTGTCAGGAATCTTGTCGAAACCGCGCGCAACCATCGTGAGCGTGGAACTGCACAGAACGCGCGAACCGGCGAGCCGCTCAGCGTTCCGATTCCCGCAGACACCACGGCAGTGACCGTGACGTTGCCCAGCGGGGAGCGACAGGCATTGGTACCGCTTCAAGGAACGGCCTCGCTTGGAGCGCCTTCGAAGACGGGCGCATACCGCGTGAAGTGGGAACTGCCGCATACCGGCGAGATCGTCGTGTTCGTGAATCTGCTGAGCGAGGCGGAAGGACGGCTGACGCAGCGAGAGCTCGTTTTTGCCGCCGGCGCGACCGAACCGACAACGCGCACTGGGAAAGACAATTTGGTTGACGAATGGACGCGTTGGCTTGCGCTCATCGCGTTGGTTGCGATCGTCGCCGACGTCCTCTTGCTCACTCGTGCGCCGAGGCCGAGGGGCGCGTGAATCTCTTCATTGCGCGGTACGGCCTTGGACTGCTTGCTCTGCTGACGCTCGTCGTCTCCGGCGTTCTCGTTGGCCGTAAGAAAATCGCGCTCGCCGCGTGGATCGGCAGCGTGCTCGCGACGTTGCCAACCGTTTACGTTGCTCTCGTGCAATCAGGCTTGCTCGATGGATCACGACTTCGCTTTACCTCGTCGTTACCCATCCTCTTGCTCGGCCCTGGCGCATTACTTTTGTCACTGCGTCTTAGTCAACTGCCTGTACGACTAGCGCCGGCGAGGCGGTGGCTGACGACGTTGGGCGCACTGCTCGCCGTCACGACGGCTGCTCTTGCGATCGCCGAACCCGAATTGGGTCGCACCCTCGACCGAATGACTGTGATTCTCGCCGTGGATCGATCGCGCTCGCTTGAGTTGGTGCGCGGAGGAGAGCAGCGCATTGCAGCGGAGATTCGACTCGCAGAGCAATCGATGCGTCCTGGCGATCGCATTGGCACCGTCGTGTTCGGTGCGGAGGCACGCACCGAGGATCCGCCGCGGCAAAAGACCGAAGAGCGCACGGCACAGCGCGTCGAAGTGGGCCGCGAGGCGACCGATATTGAACGCGCGATTCGTCGTGCCCTCGCGGAAGTCCCGGCCGACACCTCCGCACGGGCCGTGCTGATCACCGACGGCGTGCAGACGCGAGGTGACGCATTATCCGCAGCAGGCGCGGCACTTGCGGCCGATGTGCCGGTCGATGGCGTCGTGCTCGAGCAAGAGAAGCGCCGAGACATCCGCGTCGTCAGTGTGCGCGCACCCTCGCGCGCCGCCGAGGACGAGGTCTTCGACTTGCGGCTCGTGACCGAGAGCCCTGCACCGACCGAAGTTGAGCTGCGGGTAATGCGCAATGGCGAAGTGATCCACTCAGGCCGCGCAAAGATCGCCGCCGGCGAAGACGTCATTCATCTCCGCGAAATTGCACCAGGCGCCGGCCTTCATCGCTACGACGTAGCGATCACCGCGATTGACAAGACTCTTGACTATGGAGCCGACGACAACAGCGGCAGCGCTTTTGTGCGCGTGCGCGGTCAAACACTCGCCGCGGTGCTCGAAGGCGACAAGGGCAAGGGCGCTCCGCTTGTGGCCGCGTTTCAAGCCGCGGGCATTCAGGCCCAAGAATTCGGGCTTTCGGCGATTCCGGCCGACGTGGGCGAGCTCGCGCGTTTCGACCTCGTGGTGCTCTCTGACGTTCGGGCATCCGAGATGACGACGACCCAGATGAGTGCGCTTGCGAGCTATGTCCGTGACCTTGGCGGTGGCCTCATCTTGATGGGCGGCGATCGCAGCCTGGGCCCAGGAGGCTTTGCGCGAACGCCCATTGAAGAAGTGTCGCCGGTAAAGTTCGATTTGAAGACCGAGCGGAAGCGCGCATCGCTCGCCGAAGTGATCGCGATCGATATCTCGGGCTCGATGGGTGCAACGGTCGGCGGGCGCACCAAACTCGATCTCGCAAACGAAGGCGCGGCCCGCAGTGCATCCCTTCTCGGCAGTAGTGATCGCCTAGGCGTCGA
>CAMBEV010000415.1 GCA_945865595.1 Nannocystis exedens
ACCCTTTTGCCGCTGAAGGCAGGCCCCGGCCCTATCGCGAAGTCGTCGTTTCCACCGCCGCTAGAGAGCACGCTCGATCTGCCGATTGAGACCGACAGCTTCGGCCCCTTTTTAATCGTCCCACCGACCATTCCCTCGCCACCGCCCGACCATGCGTCCGGCCCGCCCATTGAGGCCGAGGCCCTTGCAGAACTAGCGTCGCCAGTTGCAGGGCGCGCGCGCACGTTGGTGATGGCTAGCGTCCCCGCGCCCACAAAGAAGCTGAGCGACACCGTACGGATCGCAAACGATCCGCTTCCCGCGTTTCGCTCGAGCGAGAGCCTGCAGCCGCTCGCAGCGCGCCCATCGATGCGACCACCGCCAAGTAATCCGAAGGCCGAGGTCGCTGAGAGTCTCTCCTTCCCTCCTGGCCTACACGGCCACCCTCCACCCGCGGGCGAACGGCCACGGACCATCGTCGATGCGCGCTTGAGCTTCATCTACGCGACGCGCATTTTGGGGCGTGAGATTCGGTTGGCGCATGGGTTCAGCCTGAAAACGAACGTCAAGGGACTTGAGCAAGCGCAAATGCGCCTCAGCGAGCGATTTCCAGAGGGGCATACGTGGGTACCCACCGACATCGTGGATGTCGAAAAGTACGGTGCATTCTTGAGCGAGATGCTCGCCCGCAATCTTGGCGCGGGCTGGGTTGACATCGCGCCAGCCGAGGTGGGGCACTGGTCGATGCTTGTGCCGCCGGGCATCCAAGTGTGGCCCTTTGGACGCGTCTTGCGCTTCGTTCTGATGGGCGGCGCAGAACGTAACCTTGTGGGTTACTATAAGGAACTCGAGAAGCGCGCACGCGCCTGACCGCGCCTTATTCGCAGGTGCCGAGCAGGCAAATCTTGCGTGGCGTTGCGAGCAGGTTGTTGACCAACGTCATACCCGTCGATTCAATGAGCCACTTCGGCACTTCGCCAGCACCGAGCGTCCCGATCTGAAACTGGAGCGCCATCTGCTCCTTCCCCTTTGTGCAATCGGTCTTGGCGTCGATCAAGAATTGACCACTGGCGGTAAACGTTCCCGACTCACCGGCCTTCTTCAGCTCGACAGCGATCTGCACAGCGTTCGCAGAGCCGCCCTTGGTGACCGACGCCGACGTAAGCTTGAGGGTCACACCATCGAACACGCCCGCAATGATGCTGCGTGCATTGTCAGGCAACTTGACACCTGTCGTAAGCAGCTCGCCGACCTTGAATTCCATCGGAAGCACCGATGAAGCAAGCGACGTTGCAAGTTCATGTGCACCGGTGCTCTTCACAAGCTGCTCCACAATCGCGCAAACACGAATCTCGCTCGAGAGGTCCTTCAGCGGCTTCGATTTGAGCGGCAGCGCGATGGGACCCTTCTTCGCGAACGCCCGGTTGACGAGCGTGCGAATCATGCCGTCGAGCAGCCACGCAGGCAGCTTGGATCCCGTCGTGATGCGACTGAACTTTGGGGCGAGGGTCAACGCGAACGACCGCCCATTGCAGACCGGCGTGATGCCCATCGAGCCCGCCGCATCAACGGTAAATTCCTCGGTTGATCCGTTGGTCAAGGCCGCCTTCGCCGTTGCCTTGACTGTCGACCCCGACGCCGCAACGGTTGCCTCCTTTGCGACCGCACGAATCCCCTTCGCGCCGACGGCCGTCTCAGGGAACTCGTGGGCAAATGGCAACGCGTAGGACAAGAATCGATTGCCCAATTCGGTCGTGCATGAGTGACCGACGACGCCGCTCACGAGCTTGCAAACACGGAGGGTATCGCTGGACGTGACAACCTTGTCGAGCGGCTTGCCCGTGGCGGATGCACCCGATGATGAAAGGTCGATCGCGCAGCGGCTCTCGCTGTTGTGGCCGAACACCAGCCCGATTTTGTCTTGGACCGCCACGGGCTTGGAACCGCCCATGTTAGGGCAGTTGGGCTTCTTATCCGTACCAGTGGTCAGGCAAATTGGTATTCCGGGTTCTGGAGACCCGTCGATGGGCTTGAAGGCGCCCAGCTGAAGTCCCCAATTGATAATGGCAAATACGAGCTTGTTATCGGTGAGAAACGAAGGAATCGCGATCTTGGCTCCGGTCTTGCCGCTGCCAGTGTCGACGGGCAGGTCGACCTTCACTTTCTTGAGTTCTGTAATCTTGAAGTTCAGCGCAAGGGCGGCCCACGTAGGCCTGCTTTTCTTGCACTCAGCTTCCGCCGGAAGTGGGTGAGTCTTGATGAGCGCGCTCGCCTCCGCCGACACGTGAAACGTCTTGTCTTTGAGGACTTCAACTCCGTTGTCGGTGATCTTGGTCTTTACCTTACGAAACGTCGCATTGACCTTCAGGCTAACGCCGGGTTCACCCTGTTTCCCGGCACTGGGATCGATCGAGATCCTCTCAATCTCGATATCCACGTCGAATTCGGTGTCTACCTTGGCGTTCGGCTTGTCCTTCGTTGGATCGAAGTGAATACCGGTGATCTTCAGCGGCACGAGGTTCGGGAGAACCGCCTCGTTGAGAAACGAAGGCGCGCACGAAGTGTCGAGGACCGCATGGGCGACGCCACAGGCCGCAACGCGGGTCAGGGGGTCCCCGTCGGTCACTGGAACAGACGTGGTGGTCAGGGTGGTTGACGGCTTCTTCGTCTTGCTCTTGGCCGCAACCGACGTACCTGGCGCTGTGATCATCGCAGCCAACAGAAAACCACCCACCAGATGCTTTATCGTTAACGTGCTCATCGGTTCACCGCACAGTCAGTTGAGGCGACGGCCTTTCTAAGCGACACAGGCCGCGGCACCTTCGCATCAAGTTTCTCTCCCTTGCACGCTCCGTGAGCGCAAATCTCTAGATTCGACCGGCCAAGAGCCGCATTGATCAGCTGCACGAGAGCCGACTGCAAAATCCACTTGGGGGGCAGGACCTCTGTGGTCCCGAGTCTCTCCACGCTCGGCAATATTTCGATATACCCAGGAGCGCTCTTGCAATACGCAACGCCGTCCAAATTGAGCTTCAAGCCCTTGAGCTGCGTGGTTTCGCCAGACTTCTTAATGGCAACGTCGACGGTAGCCGTATCCGACTTGCCGGTCACAAGAACCGGGTTCGATATGGACACCACCAT
>CAMBEV010000416.1 GCA_945865595.1 Nannocystis exedens
GACGGATGTTACGTTTGCGGGCCTGAGCCGATGATGGATCCTGCGCGAGAATGTCTCGAGGCGCGTGGTGTGTCAGCAACGCGCATCATGGTTGAGCGATTTTTGGCACCGCGTCCTCCGGCCGCAGATGCGCGCGCGACCGAGCCGCACACGCTCATGTTGCGCAGCAAAGGGCGCTCGCTTGAAGTGGTGGTGATGCCTGGTCAAACGCTGCTCGAAGCGGCGATCGCAGCTGGGGCAGCGGTACCTTTTTCGTGCACGATGGGAGGCTGCGGTGCGTGCAAGGTTAAGAAACTTGCCGGTGACGTGGCGATGGCTGAGCCAAACTGCCTCACGGCGGCAGAGCGTGCAGAAGGCGCGGTGCTCGCCTGCGTGGCTTGCGCGCTGAGCAATGTTGAAGTGGAGGTTGCGTGATGGACCAACCCCTACGCAAGGCGGACTACCCGTATCGGATGAAAGATCTGTGCGACCGCACGGGGCTCCCGCGTCAGGCGATCCACTTCTACATCATGCAGGGTCTCGTTCCTGAGGGCCTGAAGACCGGCCGCAACATGGCGTACTACGCCGACTCGCACGTCGAGCGCATCTTGCTGATCAAGAAACTGCAGCACGAGCGGTTCTTGCCACTCAAGGCAATTCGCGCGGTGCTCGATGACACCGCCGATGGCTTTACGCCGGCGCAGCGACGCCTGTTTGCCGAGGTGAAGGAGCAACTGCCCATATCGATTGCTAAGAGTGACGTCTATGTCGGCATCGCCGTAGGCGACGTGCTCTTGCGCTCGCGCATCGATCGCGCCGACTTCGACGCGATGATCGCAACGGGACTCTTTGGGACTCGCGAGGACGCCCAGGGACGGTTGTTCATGCGCCAAGACGATGTGTGGATGGTGGAGCTTTGGGGCGAAGTGCGCCAAGCGGGCTTTACGCGTGAGCTCGGCTTTACGCCCGACATCGTCATGACGATTTACGAACAGGCGATCAACCAGATCTTCAAGCAGGAGCGCGTCGTGCTGACCACTTTGCTTGAAAACACGCCAGCGGCCGAAATAGCGCGCCTCGTCGCGCTCGGCCTACCGATGATTCACCGATTCTTGGTGCGCTACCACGAGACTAAGGTTCGCGATTTTTTCACGGCCATGTGACGGCAAGGGAGACCCACCATGTTTGATACCCGCACGCTCACTCGTTTCTTGCCGCCGCGCATGCGCAACCAGCTTGACGCGTATCTCGAGATTGCGACGCTCTTTCGCGAGATCAGCGATCCGCGCGTCATGGCATCGCTCGGTCCGTCGGGCGTGCGTGGCCTCATTTTGAAGCGAGGCAAACAAGGCGTACCAACGAAGATGGGTGCTTCGCACGAGGCGCACTTCGACTGGGGCTATCCGTCCGACATGCCCGAGATGCATGCGCTCTACACGCGAGCAAAGCAAGGGCAGTGGGACAGCGACGACTTGCCCTGGTACACAAGCGTCGATCCGCTCAACCCTGAACGGCCCATTTTGCCGCCTGCGTTCGTCGACTTTGACCGCATGCACACTGAAATGGGCGTGAAGCTGAACGCGCTTGAGCAGCGGAAATTCTTGCACAGTCTCTCATCGTGGACGCTCAGTCAGTTCTTGCACGGCGAGCAGGGGGCGCTGTTTGCGGCCGCTCAAGTAACCGAGTCGGTGCAGTTTTTCGACGGCAAGCTCTACGGTGCAACGCAGGTCATGGATGAGGGGCGCCACGTCGAGGTCTTCCACCGCTACCTCGATGAAAAGCTCAACCGCCTTTACCATATCAACGACAACCTCTTTGTGATCATCGACGCGTTGATGACTGACTCGCGTTGGGACATGAAGTTTCTCGGCATGCAAATCATGGTCGAGGGCCTCGCGCTCGGTGCGTTTGGCGCGATGTACCGCATGACGAAGGAGCCACTCTTGAAGGAGCTGCTCAAGAGGGTGATCCAAGACGAGGCGCGTCACGTGCACTACGGTGTCCTTGCGCTGCGCGAGCACTTCGCGAAAGAACTGAGCGAACGCGAGCTTCACGAGCGCGAAGACTGGGCGTTCGAAGTGGCGCTACTTATGCGCAATCGCTTCCTCGCGTACGAAGTGTACGAAGAGTGGTTCGATGGGATCGTGCCGCGCGAAAAGTGGCGAGAGTTCGCGGACACCATTCCTGGCATGAAGGAGTTCCGACAGGTGATGTTCTCGCGCCTCGTGCCGAACCTTCGCGAGATCGGCTTGCTCTCGCCGCGCATCATCCCGCACTACGAGCGCGCGGGATTGATGAAGTTCTATAACGGAGCGGCGGCTGATCAGGTGACCGGCGAGCAGATGATCCTCGAGTTGGATAGACAAGCGGCAGCTTAATTGAGTTGGGGCCCACGAGGATGCGCGGTTACTCGAAGGCGATCCAGAGGCGCTCGAACGCTGCGGCGAAAGGACGCACCAGGCGAACGTCGTCCGTGACGAGCATGTTCTCTTCGTTGTCCTGCGCGGCGCTTCGCGTCCAGTTGTAGCTGCCGGTGACGAGCGTGGTGCCGTCGATCACGCAGAATTTGTGGTGCATGTGCGCGGCGCTCCGGTCCTTGCGCACAAGGATGCCGCTCCGCGCCAGCCGCTCGATGTCAGAGCCGAGATCGAGCGCCTTCTCGTGGTCGGTGACGATCCGCACGCAGACCTCTCGGTGATGCGCGGCCTCGATCGCGCGAGAGATGCGGTCGTCCGTGATCGTGAACACGCAGGCGTCGACCGAGTGCCGAGCGTGCAGCATCAGCGCGCACAGCCGCAGCAACGGACCGTCCCCCGGGCTGAAGAGCGCGTCGGCGACGGTGGCAGACGGCCGGTCGTCTCTCTCCGCAGCGTAAAGAGTCTTGACGACATCCTCGAGCCAGTCGAGCACCGATGCAGGTGTAGACGGCTGCGCCAGCGCCTCGCGCGCCATCTGAAATGCCCGCGCTCGCACCAGGGCCACGCGCTCTGCGTCGATGCCGCCGTCGGCAAGCGCCGCCCGAAGCGCCGTCTTCTCCGTACGGGAGAGGCGGTGGTCGTCGAGGGTCTGGGCCAACGCGCGGTCGATCTCGGCAGGGTTCATGGCTCGACGGTACACGAGCTGGA
>CAMBEV010000417.1 GCA_945865595.1 Nannocystis exedens
GTCGGGATCTCTCCCGCAACCTGGGACCTGCTACCCGGCGCTTCGGCGCTTACCGGACCGGGACTCTCACCCGTTGGAGAAGCGCAGCTCGATGATGGGTGTTCGGCCAGCTCCGCTGGCGAACGCACATCATCATCACGACGCACCATTTCTTGAGTATAACTCGGACCGAAGCATGAAAGATCGTGTTCGATCATGAGTCGCCTATCCGCTCTGCTTGTAGCCTATGCGTTTCCGCCA
The DNA here is from genome assembly GCA_945865595.1 of Nannocystis exedens. Classification (GTDB taxonomy): domain Bacteria; phylum Myxococcota_A; class Polyangia; order Polyangiales; family Polyangiaceae; genus JAHFDX01. The sequence goes on from CAMBEV010000417.1 coordinate 241, forward strand.
GTCGGCGGCGCTGGCGTTCAGCGCATGACCAAACTCGCAAAGTACCTGCCCAGGCACGGCGTAACCACGCGTGTCCTGACGGCAGCGAACCCGAGCGCACCGCTGCGCGATGAGTCGCTTCTTGGGGATATTCCGCCCGAAGTCACGGTGCTGCGCGCAAAAACGTTCGAGCCCGGTTACGAAATGAAACAGGCCGCGTGGAGCGCGCTTGCCGAGAAGAAGAAGCCGCGCCTCAAGCAACAAGTCATGCGACGGGCAACAGCCCTCGCAAAGCAGCTTTTGATTCCCGACGCACAGCTCTTGTGGCAACCGGGTGCGGCACGCGTTCTTGCGCAGCGTGTGGCGGCGCGGGCCGATGATGTGGTGCTGGTGAGCGCTCCGCCGTTTTCGCAGTTCGTGAGTGCGCCGTTGGTTCGATTGCGATCCGGCGTTGGCCTCGTACTCGACTACCGCGACGAGTGGAGCACGTACCGCACCGCGTACGAGATGGGGGCGAGCCGGTTCGCAGGCCTCATCGGAGAGCAGCTTGAAACGCTTCTGCTGCGGTCGGCGCACTTTGTCACCACGGCGACCGCAGAGTTTCGCGAGAACCTCGTGTCGCGCTTTCCGTTTCTCGACCCGGCACGCGTCATCGCGATCCCCAATGGCTACGATCGGGACGACCTGCCTGAGGTGCTGCCGTCTCCCGCATCGTCAGGTGCGTTTACGATCACCTACGCCGGCACGGTGTTCAAACTCACGAGCGCTCGCGGTTTCTTGCAAGCGGTGCGGCGGGTGCACACGCTCGAGCCAGAGCTCGCGAAAAACCTGAAAGTGCGTTTCATCGGCCGCATCGTCGACACCGAACTCGACGCGTTCGAAGGCACCGAATCGCTGGGCATCGAGCGCCTTGGGTACGTTCCGCACGATCAAGTGCTGCCGGCGCTTGCCGAAAGCCACCTCTCACTTTGCATCCTTGACGACGTGCCCGGCGTCGAGCGCATCTATCCCGCGAAGATTTTCGAACAGATGATGCTGGGCCGCGCGACGCTGACGCTCGCTCCTGATGGGGCTCTCGCCAAACTGGTGGACCACCATGCGCTGGGACGTCGCCTTTTGCCGCGCGACGTTGAGGGCATCGCAGAGGTTCTCATCGCGTCGCTCAGAGATTTTGCCGCGGGCACATTCGTCACCTCAATGAACGCAAAAGGCATCGAACGGTATGATCGCTACGCTCTCGCCGGCGAGTTCGCCGAGGTCCTGCGGGAAGCCAACAGGCTCGCCAGCCGCTAGCCAATCGGGGTTGGACAAAAAAAAGAACCGCAGGTGATCACTTCCACCTGCGGACCTTTCAAGGGGGGGGACGTTGGCTCCCTCCCCGACCACCACAATCACTTCGCTGCGCTTGCGGCTTCTGCTGGCGCCGCTGCAGGCGCTGCGGGCGCTGCTGCGGGTGCTGCCGCCGATGCCGAGGCCTCGGTGGGGTTAGCGGGGGTCTCTGCAGGCTTGTTATCGCCGCAAGCCACCGAAGCGACGCCAAGAGCTGCCATTGCGGCAAGAAGTGCAACCAGGACCATGTTCTTCATCGTTTAGTTCTCCTCGTATTGCCTCGCTCGCGACGAGGCTCGGCCGTCACACTGGCGGCCTTTGGTACTCGCTTATGCCTGAGCTCGCCCTAAGATGTCAATTCTGCGTTAGTCTTCGCACGCATCTCGCATGCCGATTCTTCGATGGTACCCCCCCCAGGGCACGCCGCGCGTCTTCGTGCTGTACAAGCCCGTGTCGACGATCGGCCGCGCGCTTGGCAACGATGTTGCGGTGCCCGGCGCGGGCATGGCCGACACGCACGTGCAAATTGTCTTCGACGGGCGCGACTTTAATCTTGAAGAGGTTGATCGCACCGGCGAGATTCTCATCAACGGAAAAAAGAAGCGAAGGACGCGACTCATTCACGGTGACCGCCTTACGCTTGGCACAACTGACTTTGCGTTCAGTATGTTCGACGAGCCTTCGAGCCGCGCGCGTGGCGACGGACCCGCACCGTCGACTGCCACCCCGGTGAACAGTGAGACGCAGGCACACGCGACGAGCCAGCAGCTCGCCGGTCTGCGCAAACTGCACGAATTTAGTAACAAATTGTTGACGATGCGCAATCTTGACGAACTGCTCGAGACGATGCTCGACGCAGTCATCGAGGTGACCGGCGGCGAGAAAGGGATGATCCTGCTTCTCGAAGATCGCGCGGAGCGCGGCGAGCGCGGAGTGCCCACGGGAAAGCCCACCGTGCGTGCGGTGCGCCATGTGCAACGCGAGGAGATTCCCGACCTCAGCGTATCCGACAGCATCGTCCGAAGGGTGCTCGATACCGGGCGCCCGCTCATCGTCAGCGATGCCCTCAGCGACGCGCAATTCTCGTCGAGCGAAAGCGTGATCGCATTTCGTGTGTCGAGCGTCATTTGCGCGCCACTCGTTGCGCAGGGCCAGGTGATCGGTGTCCTCTATTGCGGCAACGATCGCATCAAGGGGCTCTTCGATCGCTCGCAGCTCGATGTGCTCTCGATCTTCGCGATGCAGGCGAGCCTCATTCTCGAAAACGCGCTTCTGCTTGATGCGCTGCGTGCCGATAAAGAAAAGCTCACAGCCGAACTCAAAGAAAAGCGTTTTGGGGAGATCATCGGAGCCTGTCCATCGATGACCGACGTGTTTCGCAAGGTGCAAAAAGTTGCGACGACCGACATCAGCGTACTCATCACAGGCGAAACCGGCACCGGTAAGGAGCTGATCGCGCGCGAGCTTCACCAGCGCTCGAACCGCGCATCGGGCCCATTCGTGGTCATCAACTGCGGCGCCATTCCTGAGAACTTG
>CAMBEV010000418.1 GCA_945865595.1 Nannocystis exedens
GAGCTTCCGAACGACGCGAGCCGCGTCTTCGTCGATTGATTCCCACGGGATCTCGACGGCGTGACGAACGAGGCCCGTCGACGCGTGCTGATCGGCCGGGCGTCCGGTCGACAGAGCAGACGACAGAGCAGACGACGGAGAAAACGAGGGATGAGCGAGTGTCTCGTCCTCGGGGGAGGGCTCACCTTCGACCGTAAAAGAGGGCAGATCGGGAGCTTGGGGGAATTCTTCGTCGGGACGGCGCATGCGTTGAAAAGCGACGCCCAGTGCGTCTTTTCGACTCTAACAGGCTCGCGCTTTCGAAACAATGGCAGTTACGTGAGTGTGGCGAATGCCGTGGTAGCATTGCGAAGTGCGTGCTCGACTCGCTGTTACTATCGCGTGCCTCCTGGCAGCGTGTCAGGCGAGCCAGCGACCGCCAGAGCTCGGCACCCTCTCAGCCGACGCGTCGATCGATGCCCCGTTGTCATTTGCGGGCGCCATGGTCGGAGCGCCCGTTCTGCAGTGCTCGCTTGGGCCCGACGGTGGCGTGTGCGATTGCGTCGATGTCGACCTGCTCGAAGAACCGCCGCTCTTGCACTTTGCGCTCGATCGCTCCGGAAGCATGAACGACTCGGACAAGTGGACGACGGTGCGCGAGGTCTTAGGCGAGACGGTCATGCAGCTTGGGCCCAGGGTCTCGGTTGCCGCGAGCGTATTTCCCGACCCGAAGCTCGATGGCTGTAGCCCTGGTGTCGAAGCCTTCAAGCCAGCGCGTGGAGACGCCCCCGCGGGCAAGATCGGGCCGACCCTCGAAGCGTTGGCAAAGGCGCTTCACTTTTCGGCGAGCGGCGCCACGCCGACGGCCAAGTCCCTCGCGGTCGTCAAGGCGCTTGTTGGACAGAGCGCGGGCCGGCGTTACGTGATCCTCGCCACCGACGGCGGCCCTAATTGCAACAGCGCGATCACGTGCGACGTGAGCGAATGCCTGCCGAACGTCGAGGGAGTGAGTGCTTCCTGCCAGCCGGGTAAGTTGCCCAATTGCTGCGCCGCATCGATCTACGGATCGCTTCAGTGTCTTGACGATGATGCAACGGTCAACGCCGTGAACGAAATCGCGAAAGCGGGGGTCCCCGTTTACATCGTTGGCGTGCCGGGCAGCGGTCCATACGCGAGCGCGCTCAACCGCATGGCGGAAGCTGGCATGACTGCGCGCGCCGGCGACGTGAAGTACTACCGCGTGGACTCAACCGATGCCGACGCACTGCGCGTCGCACTCAAACAGGTGGCAGCCGCGATCGCGGGCACCTGCGACTTCGAGCTGAAAGAGCCGCCCGATGTTGGCTACGTGAATGTCTACGCTGACGAGCAGCCGTTGACCCAAGAGGGGAACTGGACGCTGACAGGTAAGACCGTGAGCCTGGTCGGAGAATCGTGCGAGCGCGTTCGCCGCGGCGACGTCCTCAACGTGCGCGTTGTCGTGGGTTGCCCGACGATCGTCAGGTGACTTTACTTTGTCGGTTTGGGTACCGCGAACGTGACGAGTGTCGCTGTTAAGTTGGTCGACCAATCGTTCTTGTGCGTTCGGTCGGCCATCTCTGCGATCGCGGCCCACTCAGCCTGCGCTGCGAGAACTTTCGTTCCATCGTACGCAAGGCTCGTTGCAGAGAGCCAGTCGGTCGCCGACAGGGTTCGGTTGGCCTCGATGTCAGCACCTGCATTGGCGGCGCTTGCGCCTGCCCATGCGAGGTACGCCGCATCAGGATTGAGTCGCACCCAAAGCTTGCCGGTCGTGTGAAGGCCTTCGTATGCGTGCCTGATGTGCGGCTTGTCCGGAGCGGGTTGCACGTGGTCGCGTTTGGCGAAGAGCAGAAGTGTCTTGAGGGTTGGAAACTTTGCTGCGACCGCCGCGTAACGCGTCGTGCTCGTGCGATAGGGCCATCGCGCATCCGCGTCAGCGGCGGTCGCGAGTGTGGAAGGCCAAGTCGTCAAGGTTTTTGACGATTCAAGGGCGTGGAGCAGTGCGCTCGAGTAGTAGTACTTGCCAGCCATCTCCGGGATGCGATCGCCGAGCGGGTGATCGGCCGAGGAGAGCTTCTTGTCGCCGTCGATGTCGAAGTAAGGAACCTTCGTCGCCGAATCGTAACGGATGCTGGTGTAATTGACGGTCGCACCAGGAGCGGTCCATTGGCTCGGATTGTAAAGCGGGTTGAGTACCGCATCGCCCTTGCCGGCATTGCCGTAGTAGCCGAGTTCGACGGTTGATTCGGCGTCGTAGGTCGGATTTTCGCGGCCCACAAAGTAGGCGAGCTTGCTGAACCGCTCGCCATGGAGCGCCATGACGTTGACCGCCGCGATGCCGGGATGCGAGAACGCAAAAAGCCCCACGTTCCCGCTTTCGAGTGCAAACGGAAGGTGACTCGCAAGCGAGTTGCCGTCGACGTCGGTGCCCGCGCCCGTTGCGAACTCCATCACGCGTGCGAACGCTGCGATGTCGCCTTCGCCGCCGTAGTCATGGGTGCCGTCGCTCTTGGCGCCGGTCTGCTTGTCGTTCCAGCCGGGCCACAAATATGAGATGTGCACGAGGCCGAGGCCAGCGGCGCTGAGTTGATAGAACTCACCTGTTTTGCCCGTGAAAAACGTTTGGGTACTGACAACGACGCCGGTGCTCGTTCCGAAGCGCGCGGTCACAGGCGCTTCGATTTTCACCGCAACGTTGCCGCCGCCATCGACCTTGACGTAGACGACGCGTGAGCTGCCGGCCGCCATCGGTGCGACGGTGCCGCCGTCAGTCTTCGCGTCTGCGGTCGCATCAACGGATGTGGCGCTGTCTGTGGTGGTCGCTGCGTCGGCGGCGCCGTCAAGTGTGCCACTATCAGGTAAGATACTTGACGTTTCCGAAGAGCAGGCCGCCGCTAAAACAAGAAACGTGGCCGATGAGACTCTCAACATTGGCCACGAGTATACCGCACGTTACGGCTCAGTGCAGCGTGTGGACTTGACCTTCGTGCTCGACGACGACGCGGGACGGCTCCACGTGGGGAACGCTCGGCGTGGCCCCGGCCTCGCGGGCTTCTTTGTGGCGCTGAAGCCGT
>CAMBEV010000419.1 GCA_945865595.1 Nannocystis exedens
GCGACTCGTTGGTCACGACGGGCCGGTTCGTTGCGAAGAAAAGAGCCCCACCCCGGGATGCTGGCCACAGCATGGCGGCAGCGATCAGAACCCAAGCCTCAACGTGAGCGGGAAGAGCTTCAAGCTCTGCGACGGAAACGAACCGAGCACCACCTGCCACCTCAATCGCGACTGGCATGGGCGCCGCGGCTACTTCCTCGCCATGCAGATGGCCGCTGAGTCCACACGTTACTGGGCTGAGCGATTTCGCAAGTGGGTCAACAATGAGGCTCTTTGGTCTAAGGTCGTAGGCTACGACGCGAATCTCTACGAGATCTTGTCTTGTCAGTACCGCCTTGAGTTTTCCAATCGCCTTGCAGGGCAATGGGGAATGCTGGGCACTCCACAGAAATGGGAGATCTGGAACGACGCTTCGAAAGAAATGTGCGGCAGCATTTCAGGCCTCGATATCGAGGGGGAGTACGATGCCCACTGGCAACGGAGGTGGCGCGATCTTTTCTTGAGCCTTCCGAAGCTCGCCCCCTTTGACGTCGTCAACGTTCCCATGCCCTCGCGCGGCAAGTACTCGGGCGGATTCGGAACGTTCGACGCGCAATTTGGAACTAAGAAAGTTACGTTTGCGCTCAGCGACGGTGGCGCCGGCAAGGTGAAGGCTACGGTCGTGATCAACGGGTCGAGCAAGCCACTCAACATCACGCACTCCGACGGTCCTGGTTTCGATTTCTCAATCGGCAAGGAATGGACGGGCCGCCTCTACGGCATGAACCACTCCAAGAATTCGATCGCGGGCTACCTACGCGACGCGAATGGTGCAACCAACGGGTTCTACGGCACGGCGAAAAAGTAACCTACGGCTTCAGCCCAAGCGCCGTGCGAACCGTGGCCTCATCGTCCACCTGGCCGACTGCGCCAATCAGGTTCCCCGGCTTGACGATCAGTGCGATGCGCGCGCCTGCGTATCGCGTGCGCTCTGCAACGAACCCTTTGAAACTCTCGCGGCCGAGCGGTTCGTAACCGAGAATGAACCTATCTCCGAGGTTGAAGCGCTTGCGAAGCGCTTCGGCAGTTTTAACGGATCCGTTCTCTCCGTCTTGGTTGTCGGTTGAGATCAGAATCACGTCGACGCCGTCCGCCTTCAAGCGATCGAAGAAACCGTCTTCTTGTGTCCACTTATTCAAGTGCGACAGGCAGATGCCGCACGTTTCGGTCACACCAAGAATGTAGACGGGTTTCGCGCAACTATTTTCGATGGCGTACTCGCCGCCGTGGGCGAGAGGGAAGCTCCCTGCCTTGACCGCCTTGCCCGCCGTTTGCCCGATGGGTTCTGCCGGAGGACATGTCACGCCGGCGGGTACTGCGGCCTCGCACAGCCCTTGTGCAGAGCACGTCTGTGCATTCGCGCAAGTGCCGCAGCTTGCCCCCGACAGGTCCGCGCCGCACACGCGCCCGCTGCACGAAGAAGCCGTCACGGTCGACCCGCCGCCGGGGCCGCCCGCGGAAGTGGAGAGCGAGTCGGGCCGGTTAGCGGAGGAACATGCAACGCCGAGGAGTGTGATGACGAGCGCAAGCGAGGTTCGCATCATTGCATCGTAGCCTCACACTGCCCATCCGCCCAACTGGGATCTCAGCAACGGCTTTAGCAGGCACCGTGGCCCGCCTTCGGAAAGATCTTCCCCGGGTTAAGGAGCCCGTGTGGATCGAACGCACACTTCACACGCCGCTGTAAGTCGATGAGTTCGCTGCTCTGCTCGAGGGGCAAATACTGCATCTTCGAGACGCCAATGCCGTGCTCGCCGCTCAGCGTGCCGTTCAGCGCAATTGTGTCGCGCATCAATTGGTCAACGGCCTTGTCTACATGTGGGCGGATGCTCTCGTCGTCCCACAAAAAATTGACGTGCAAGTTGCCGTCGCCTGCGTGCCCGTAAGCGAGATGGCGCACGCCGAGCTTTTTGCATGAAATCGCGGTTTGGTCAAGAAGCTGAACCATCTCTGTGCGCGGAACGACGACGTCTTCTGACAATTTGTAGCGCGCGGTTTTCCGTATCGAGCGTGACAGATTGCGGCGTGCCGCCCAAACGCGATCGCGCTGGGCTGCGTCCTGCGCGACGAGCACTTCACGGCAGCCGGGCACCGAAGCGAGGACATTGCCCATGCGCTCAACGACCGGTGAAATAGAACTTCCGTCGATCTCAATGAGGAGCATCGCACGCGCCGACGCGTCAACGGCCGCACCGTCGGCGCGCATGCACGCGAGCGCTGCGTCGTCGAGCAGTTCGAGGCAGCGAGGTACAAGACCGTCCAAAACAATCAAACGCACCGCTTCTGCTGCATCGCGTACGGAGTCAAATGTAGCCATCATGGTTGCGAGCTCGTTCGGCGCTGCAACAAGCCGCAATGTGAGCTCCGAGAAAACGGCGAGCGTACCTTCGCTACCCACAAGCAATGAGGTGACGTCGTAGCCGACAACGCCTTTCGTCGTTCGGCGTCCGGCACGCACGCTTGTGCCGCCCATCAAGACCGCTTCGATGCCGAGCACGTAGTCCCGTGTGACGCCGTACTTGAAGGCGCGAGGGCCGCCGGCGTTTTCGGCTACGTTCCCGCCAAGCGTGCACGTGTCGAACGAGCTTGGGTCGGGCGGATAGAACAAGCCCTCCTGTTCAACAATGGCCTGAAACTCTGACAAGACGGTTCCGGGTAGGACAACGGCCAAAAGGTTCTCGGTGTCGATCGATTTGATCCCTGTCATGCCGGTCGTGACGAGCCCGATGCCACCGCCCACGCACGTTGCTCCGCCTGTTCGGCCCGTGCCAGCGGCGCGCGGCGTAACGTAGACCCCGCACTCCTCGGCGATGCGCATCGTGGAGGCGATGTCGGTTGCTGATTCAGCAAAGACAACGACGTCGGGCAGCAGGCCTTCGACGTCGCTCTCATCGATGCCGAATCGTTCTCGTGTTGACCGTTCGACCGATACCTTCGAGCCGCCCAGCGCGCGATCAAGCTCGACCTTGGCGCGTTCGACTGCGCTCCTCGCAGCGGGTGGGACAGTGGGGGCACGAAGG
>CAMBEV010000420.1 GCA_945865595.1 Nannocystis exedens
GTGTGCGCGAATCAAAGCGGTACGGCTGCGGTGAAGATCACGCTGTACTTTCTCATCGTCGATTCCTCGTCGAAGGAAGTGCTCGGCACGGGTGCGACGTATGGAGTATCAACCGATCTTCTCGCGCCCACGGCACCTGCCATCTCAGGTCTCGAAGTTCAAAACCAAGCCCTCAAGGTGACGTGGGGCACGTCCACCGACACCGACATCTTGACCTATGAAGTGTGTCGCGATCACGGCGTCGCCGTTGCCACGGCGGGGGTCATCGCAGCGGAGACCCCAGAAGCCGCTGGCCTCGGAGTTGGCGGCAGCGTCTGCGCCGCAATCGGAAGCACGGCGTCGACCGACGCGGGAGCTGATGCGGCCTCTGACATCGCAGACGCCGCGAGTGCGGACGCCGACGCTGAGACAACGGACGCGGGCACGACCGACTCTGCAACTCCGGATGCAGATGCGGATGGCGCAACGGCTGGTGACGCATCAAGCAGCGATGGCGGAGGCGTCCCCGACGAAAGCAGCGATCTCATTTGTGAGTCGGCCAGCAAAGGCGCGACGTCCTACACGTTCAGCGGGCTTGAGAACGACAAGGTCTACACCTTCGTGCTCAGAGCCAAGGATGCACTCGGCAATCAAGGCGATGTCGGCACCGCTGCGTGCCAGTACCCCTCTGCGACCAGCCCCTTCTACGACAACTACACGGGTGCTGGCGGTCAGGCCGGCGGAGAGTTCTGCTCGATGGGTCGCAGGTCACTTACCGGCGTGACCGGTCTCGCAATCGCAATGGGCGGAGTCGCCGGCCTCGCGCTCATGCGACGAAGGAGGCGCTCGTGAGCGTTCGATTTGTAGCAGCACTGGTTGTTCTCTCGCTTTCTGCCTTTCAAGCACGTGCGCAGGAGCTGACCCCGAAACTTCGTAATGATCCGAGGCGTTTCGAGTCACCGCAGAACTTTGCGTTCGAGTTTCGCCTGGGACGCTATCGGCCCAGCGTCGATTCCGAACCCGGCCTCACCAGCGAGCCATATCGCGACGTCTTTGGCGACGGCGCATCGCTCTACGTTGGCTTTGAATTCGACTGGCAAGCGTTACGCATTCCGTACTTCGGAACGGTGGGGCCGGGCGTCGCTGTGGGCTACATGGACAACACCACGACCGCGCCATTTAAGGTTCCACGTATTGACGGTTCCCCTTCTGGGTCGACCACATCACTCGAGATCTTTCCAGCCCAAGTACTCGCGGTCGTCCGCGCCGATGCCTTGTGGCGCGAGTGGGGAATCCCCGTCGTTCCGTACTTCAAGGGCGGACTCGGTCTCGCGAGGTGGCGCTCGTTTAGCGACGGCGTCACTTCGTCGACCGCAGCCGGCCTGCCCGCAAAAGGTAGCGTGTACGGTTACCACCTAGCCGCTGGCGCCGCGCTCAACCTCAACGTGTTCGACAAGTACACGGCGCGCAACTTCGACCTGCGCATGGGCGTGAACAGCACGTCCGTGTTCTTCGAAGTTTACACGTCGAGTCTCGAGTCGGCGTTCACGGGCAAACCGCTTTACGCGGGCACGACGAGCTGGACCGCTGGGTTGCTGTTCGAATTTTAGGAGTCATACGCGGTTGGGACGCTTGACCATGAGCACGAGAAAGAGCGGCCCCCCGATGAGCGCGGTGACTGCGCCCACGGGTGGCTCGGTGTGCAGCCAGCGGAACATGAGTCTGCTTGCCGCGTCGCAGATCACGAGCGTCGCGCCGCCGAAGAAGAACGACGTCGGCAAGAGCAGACGCACGTCGGGGCCGACAAGCTTGCGCATGGCGTGCGGGACGAGCAGCCCAACGAATCCGATAAGGCCCGTGACGCTCACGATCGCTCCGACGATGAGCGAGCCCGCAAGGAACGTGTGTCGTTCAAGTTTCTTGACGTTCACGCCAAGGTGGGCGGCGCCGTCGTTCCCGAGTGCGAGCAAGTTGAGCTGGCCTGCGTTTCGCATGAGCACCGCGATGCCGATGAATATGTATAGTGCAACGAATGCAAGAGTCGGCCACGCCTGCACGTCGAGAAAGCCCATGAGCCAGAAGAGGAGCTCTTGCGCCTTCGACGCCGAAACCAACGTTTTGATAAATGTGATCAACGCCGAGGCGATTGCGTTGAGCACGACACCCGACAGGATGATCGCGTGCGAATCGCTCGTGCCCCAGCGCCTGACGAGCGCGTAGACAATGGCCGTCGAAGCGGCGCCGCCGGCAAGCGCGGCAAGCGGAACGAGCGACGCACCAAGGTAGGTAAGCGGTGCCACACCGAGCACGATGGCGAGGGTCGCGCCGAGCGCGCATCCGCCTGACACTCCGAGGACGTACGGTTCGGCAAGCGGGTTGCGAAGCGTCGCTTGAAACGCGACGCCGGCCACCGCGAGTCCTCCGCCTGCGAGTGCCCCAAGCACGACGCGTGGCAGACGAGCATCAACAAGCGCTGCGTGAAAACGGGGCTCAGAAGTGTCGAAAAGGTAACGGAGCGAAATCGCCTCAGAGCCAATAGCCGTCGCGACGAGCATCGCAAGCGCTAGCACGAGCACCGAACCCGCAAGCGTGACGCGCGGGTCTCTCATGCAGTGATGCGCTGGTGGATGAGATAAAGGCCACGCAACGTGAGTTCATCGTCAACATACTGAACGGTGCGCGTAAGGGGTGCGATGAGCTTGGCGAGCCCTCCTGTGGCGATGACTGTGACGGGAAACCCGAGCTCTGCGGTGATGCGTTCGACAAGGCCATCGACGAGGCCGACGTACCCGTACACGATGCCCGACTGCATCGAGTGCACCGTGGTCCGCCCCACCACATGAGCAGGTTTCGCGAGCTCGATGCGTGGCAGCTTCGATGCGCGAGCGAAAAGGGCCTCGGCGCTGATCTGAATACCGGGCGCGATCGTGCCGCCCAAGTATTCACCCTTCGGCGAGATGCAGTCGAACGTTGTGGCTGTCCCGAAGTCGACCACGATGCAACCGCCCTTCACCCGGTCGTACGCCGCGACCGCATTGACGATGCGGTCGGCGCCTACCTCGTGCGGGTTCTC
>CAMBEV010000421.1 GCA_945865595.1 Nannocystis exedens
AGCCGTCGACGACGAAGAGCATGTAGGCCGGAACGCGGCTCGCCTTGCCGGTCGCGGACGCGCACGAGGCGCCGAGCAGCTCAGCGGCACTCGGTAGGGCACGTGGGTCGCGCCCACTGCCTCCGCCGTCCGGCACTGGCGCGTCGCCGTCGAACTTGCTGGCGTCGTCGGTCTCGCGACAACCCTGAGCAAATGCGCAGGTTGCGATCCCGGCAAGAATTGCAGCTGTGGCGATGCCCTTGCCACGCGTGTGGCCGTGCGTTTGCGTTCTCATCTCGTTCACCCCAGTTTGCGTCGGAATTTGACCCAAGCGCGACCGAATCGTCCTTAGAATGACCCGCCGGTTCACGGGGTGCAACAACCTGCACCCATTTTCAGGAGTCGCACGATGCTTGGCTGGGCACTAAAAAAGATTCTCGGAACGTCGCACGATCGTGAAATCAAGCGCTTGCGCCCCCGGGTTGAAGCGATCAACGCGTTCGAAGACCGCATCAGCAAGTTGAGCGATGCCGAGCTGCGCGCCAAGACGCCTGAGTTCAAAGAGAAGCTCGACAATGGCGCGACGCTCGACGACATCCTCAATGAGGCGTTCGCCGTGTGCCGTGAAGGCGGCAAGCGCTCGCTTCGCATGCGCCATTACGACGTGCAGCTGCTCGGGGGTATGGTGCTCCACGGCGGCAACATTTCCGAGATGCGCACCGGCGAAGGAAAGACCCTCGTTGCGACTCTCGCCTGTTACCTCAATGCACTCGAGGGCAAAGGCGTTCACGTCGTCACGGTCAATGACTACTTGGCAAAACGCGACGCAGAGTGGATGGGGCGCCTCTATGGCTTTTTGGGTCTCGAAACGGGCGTTATTCACCATTCTCAAGAAGACTCCGACAAAATAAAGGCCTATCGGTCCGACATTACGTATGGCCAAAACAACGAATTTGGCTTCGACTACTTACGTGACCACATGAAGTATTCGGCGCTGAGCTACGTGCAGCGCCCTCTGAACTACGCCATTGTCGACGAGGTCGACTCGATCCTCATCGACGAGGCACGCACGCCACTCATCATCAGCGGCCAGCCCGTGGCTTCGAGCCACAAGTACAAAGACATCAACGAGATCATCCCGCGCCTTCGCAAGGACGAACACTACGTCGTCGATGAGAAGGCCCATTCGGTTTCACTGACGGACGAAGGCGTCGACGCTGCGCAAAAGCTGGTCGAGGTCGCGAATCTGTATGATCCCGTAAATCTCGAGATTTTGCACATTCTCAACCAGTGCTTGCGTGCGCACGCGCTCTTTAAGCGCGACGTAAACTACCTCGTCGCAGCCGACGGAAAAGTCCTGATCATTGACGAGTTTACTGGCCGCGTTTTACCGGGCAGGCGGTGGTCAGACGGCTTGCACCAAGCCGTGGAAGCCAAAGAGCACGTGCGCGTCCAGGAAGAGAACCGCACCGTTGCGACCATCACGTTCCAAAACCTGTTCCGCCTCTACAAGAAGCTCAGCGGCATGACGGGCACCGCCGATACGGAAGCCGGCGAGTTCCACTCCACTTACAAACTTAACGTCGTCATCGTTCCGACCAATAAGCCGATATTGCGTGAAGACTTCGAAGACGTTGTCTACAAAACCGAGCGCGAAAAATTCGCGGCAGTTGCGGCCGAAATTATCGAATTCCACGAGCGAGGCCAGCCCGTGCTGGTTGGCACCACGAGCGTCGAAAAGAGCGCTGCGGTCGCGAAAATCCTTGAAAAAAGGAAGATTCCGCACGCGGTTCTCAATGCGAAGCAACACGAACTGGAAGCGTACGTTGTTGCGCAAGCCGGTCGCCGTGGAGCCATTACGGTTTCGACGAACATGGCTGGTCGCGGCACCGATATCTTGCTTGGCGGCAATGCCGAAATGATTGCCAAGTTGGAATTCAAGGAAGCCGCTCGCGATTCTGACCTCGAACCCGAAGAGTTCGCGAAGACCGTCGAAAAACACGAGGCCGCTTGCATGGCGCAAGGCCAAGAAATTCGTGCGCTCGGTGGCCTACACATTATCGGTACCGAACGGCACGAATCGCGGCGTATCGACAATCAACTCCGCGGCCGCGCCGGCAGGCAGGGGGACAAGGGGTCGAGCCGCTTCTATCTCTCACTTGAAGACGACTTGATGCGCATCTTCGGAGGCGAGCGCGTGAAGCTCCTGATGGATCGGATGGGCATGCCCGACAACGAGCCAATCGTGCACCCCTGGGTGAGCAAGTCGATCCAAGACGCCCAGCAAAAGGTCGAAGCACGCAACTTCGACATGCGCAAACACACGCTCGAGTACGACGATGTCATGAGCGATCAGCGCAAAGCGGTCTATACGCTGCGCCACGATCTGCTTGCAGGCAACTACGAGCCCGACGAGATCGATGACGAGGGCAAAGCCACCGGGGGCAAGCGCAAGATCGCCGGGGGCGACGACTACGGCGACTTGGTCAAGCCAATTGTCGAACAGATGGTGCTCGGCCACAGCACACCTGACGAGGTCGATGCGCCGAGACCCGACAAGGTTGAGGAGGCCACGAAGATTTACGACATCGAGGGCCTCAAGCACGCGATTTACGCATACTTCGGTTACTTTTTCGAACACCGCGAGTCCGAGCTCAGTCGGCCGCAACACGTGTACGATCGCCTCATTAAAGAGGTGCCGCAGAGCCTCGCCGAGCAACGCGAACGCATGCTCGACTTGCTCGACCTCATCATCGCAGCGTTGATCGAGACCACGTGCAAGCCAAACGTGCCCGCTGAAGACTGGGAAATCGCAGACCTCAAGAAGGCCTTCCGCGAGCACTTCGGCATCGACGCACCGGCGCAGGTTGAGCACCTGACCGACGTTGAGCAGATGGCGAAGCTCCTCTACCGAACCGCCGAGGAGGCGTTCGTGGCGAAGGAAGCCCGCACCGACACGCGGCAGTTGATGCGCGGCTTCGCGGAATTGTACCTGCGCGAGATCGATAAGCAATGGGTCGACCACCTAACG
>CAMBEV010000422.1 GCA_945865595.1 Nannocystis exedens
ACCAGCCGGGCCTGCGGGGCCCGCCGCGCTGCAACTCAACCAACCCCCTGCGGCCGCGGCCCCTCCACCGGTTGAGGCCCCTCCACCGGTTGTCACCCCGCCGCCAAACAAGCCCGAGGCCGAGCTTGTCGCGAAGGCCGAAGTGCCCAAGCCTGAGGCCACGAAATCGCACGACCCGCCCAAAAGAGCGCGAATTTGGGGGGCGACGCCCAAACCCGATCCCGTGGTCGCCCAGACCCCTCCGCCCAAGCCAGCCCCTAAGCCTGCACCTGCCGTCGGCGGTGAAAAAGGCAAGCTCGTCCGCGACCTCCCATTCTAACCCTACGGCGGCCGCGTTCGGCGCTTTGCATCGAAACAGATCGTGTATAGAGGGCTCTATGAAGCGTTGCCGCGCCCTTGCGCTCGTCTTTGTCCTGTCTAGCGTTGGACATGTCGCTTTCGCCGACGATGACGCGGGAACTCTCGCGGCGCGCCAGCGATTTCGAGAGGGAATCGAGTTCTTCGACAAGGGGCACTACGACAGCGCCCGCGCGTCATTCTTGCAGGCGTACGCACTCAAGAAACACCCCGACATTCTGCTCAACCTGGGGCACTCGAGCCTCAAAGCAGGCCGTGCGCTCGAAGCGTACAGATACTTCCGACAGTTTACCGTCGAATCGAAGAACCCTTCGGCCGACAAACTTCAAGATGCGCAAACCGGGCTCGCGGAAGCACAGTCAAGCCTCGGAACCATCACTGTCAAGGCACCTCAGGGGTCCAGCGTTTCGCTTGATGGTGAGGCTCTGGGGCAAACCCCGCTCCCAAAACCGGTCATCACCGAACCGGGGGCGCACACGGTCGTCGTCAAGCTTCCTGACGGTACAGAGCGATCATTCACCATCAAGGCCACTGCGGGCCTCGTCACTGACGTCGATACGACTTCGTCTGCAGTCATTCCCGCGGGCATCCCCGCCGTCAGTCCCGCGAGCGCCCCGCCACCCGTACCGCACGCGAACGCCGTGAAGGCGGACGTAAACCCAACGCCAGTTTCTCTGCCCCCGACGCCCTCCAAGCCTGCCGGTTCAGGGGGCCCGCACAACATGACCCCATTTTGGATCGGCGTGGGAGTGACCGCTGCTGCTGCTGCAGGCGCGACGACGATGTACCTCTTCAAGACCTCAGCCCAAGATGACGCCGACACCGTCGAGGCCCTGATCAAAGAGCGCGCCGCAAAGGACGGCACAAGCACAACGGGCATCTGCTCGGGCGCCTCTGCAACGATCCAAAAAATTTACGGAGATGCTTGTGACACGCTGAAAGACAACCGCGACAAGGTCGACACCAACGCCTTGCTCGGCAACATTTTCTTGGGCGTCGGCATCGCGAGCGCGGTGGGAACGGTGGTCTACTACTTCGCCGCAGCCAGGGGTCCGAAGGCTGCGACGCAGGGCGAAACGAAGGTCGGCTGGCTGCCCGTGCTCGTGCCAGATTTCCGCCCTGGTCAAAAGGGACTTCAGCTCTCTGTACAGTTTTGAGCGACCAGCTCTGAGAGTGCAGGGCCGCCCTCCTCTCCGAGCGCAATTTTTCGGAACGTCGTGCGTGGCAGCCCGGCAGCACGCGCCGCAGCACTGATGTTGCCCTGGTGGGCATCGAGCATCGAACGCGCCGTGGCCACGTTGAGCAGCACTCGTTCCGCGGGTTTACGATCGAACGCGCCGTCAATGGTCGCTCCGCTGATCACACGCCCTTCGTCAACAAGACTGACGGCACGAAAGAGTACGTTACGCAGTTCACGCACGTTGCCCGGCCAGTCGTGATGCGCGAGTCGTGACATGGCGCACGGAGAACAAACCGTCGCTCCAACCTCGGGCTCAAGATGCCGCAGAAAGTGCCTCACCAATGCGGGAATATCGCCTTTGCGCTCGCGCAACGGAGGCACGCGCACGATGAACACTTCGAGGCGATGGTAGAGGTCGCGCCTGAATCTGCCGGATGCCACGAACTCCTCAAGCGGGGCGTGGGTTGCGGCGATCAAGCGCGCTTTAGATTTGTCGCTCCCGCCGCCAACTCGCCTCATTTCGTAACCATCAAGGGCCCGAAGGAGCTTGGGCTGCGCATCGAGGGGCAGCTCTCCGATCTCATCGAGAAAGAGAGTGCCCCCGGACGCTTCCGCGAACGCACCCACTCGCCGTCTCACCGCGCCGGTGAACGCACCGCGTTCGTGACCGAAGAGCTCGCTCTCGACGAGATCACGTGGCAACGCCGCGACGTTGAGCGGAACGTACGGACCGGCTCGCAGCGGGCCGAGGTCATGAAGCGCCCGCGCAACCAGCTCTTTACCGGCTCCCGTCTCACCCACAACCAGCACCGGAGCGCTTCGTTTCGCCAGCATGCGCACGTGCTGCGCAAGCTCACGCATGATCATCGAGTACCCGATGAGGCCCGGCAGCGGCTCACCATCCGCCGAAGCACGAGCCCGCGGCATCGGTTCGCAAAGAACCGTCGTACAACCAAGGGTCACAGCAGTCCCCGCGCGCAGCACCAGCTCCGTCACGCGAGCACCGCCCACGTACGTGCCATTGCGCGAACCGAGGTCACGCACAACAAGGCCACGCTGTTCACGCGCAAAGGAGGCGTGCCTAGCGCTCACCGTGCGGTCTTCAATCGATACGTCGCACGCTTTCCCGCTCCCAACGACAATTGGCGCCGCTCCCAACGGAACCCAGAAGGTTGCGTCCTTCCGTTGCACCTCGAGCCCCCAATCGGCTGGCGATACGCCAATTGTAATTTCACGAGTTACATTTTCGGAGAGCGCACCTGGAGTTGGGTTCATCCTGGAATGTCGTCCAGAACGGGCGAACAGTTGCGTGGAAACCGTCAGCCAACGTTGACGCCGAGCGCCTTGCGAAGCGCAAAGTACTGCTCACTCACCGAGAACATGAGCAGGTCCTTGAGCTTCTCTTGCGGAGCCAGGTCGCCGGCAAGCTGAGGCTCGGCCGCAATGATTTTCTTCGCAACGGACAGGTCG
>CAMBEV010000423.1 GCA_945865595.1 Nannocystis exedens
TGCGCCATCAGCTTCAGAAGGGGAGCGACGGTCGCATGGAGGTCGTGCGGCGCGGTGGCCAAGAAGCGATTAGCCGGGTGAAAGTGCTTCGGCGGGTGGGCGCGCGATTCATGTTGGAGCTCGAACTCGTGACCGGGCGCATGCATCAGGCGCGCGTGCAACTCGCCGCGGTGGGGTCTCCCATTGCGGGCGACGTTCTCTACGGAGGCGCGCCGGCACCGAGACTGATGCTTCACGCGACGCGTTTGCATGTGCGCCATCCGAAGAACGACAAGCCACTTACGATTGAAGCACCGGTGCCGCGCGCGTTGGTTCAGTGGGTTGACAAAGGTGATATCGGCGAACAAATTTTCGACCATCCAGAATCGTTACACGACGCGATCGATTTGGCGTGCCACAGGCGGTACGGGCTCGCCCACTCTTCGGGCGAGCGGCAGACCAATGCGTATCGCCTGATCCACGAGGCTGGAGACGCACTGCCTGGCCTCGCGGTCGATGTGTACGGCGACCACCTTGTCGCGCAGCTGTACGGCGACGATGGCATCTGGGCTGATCTTTCACGCCGTGATCGCGTGTTTGATGCGTTGTTCAAGCTTGGCTGTGCCGGTGTGTACATGAAGGTGCGCCCCAAGCAGGCCAACGTGATCGTCGATTCGCGGCGCGAGGCGTTCTCACCGAAGGTGCCGGTTCGCGGAGTCGCTGCACCGGACGAGTTCACGGTCTTCGAGGAAGGGGTGCCGTATCGGGTGCGTCTTGCCGACGGTCTCTCGACAGGGCTCTTCCTCGATCAGCGCGCGAATCGTTTGCGCGTGCGCGAACTCTCAGAGGGCAAGCGCGTGCTCAACTTGTTCTCGTACGTGTGCGGGTTCACAGTGGCCGCAGCGAAGGGTGGCGCAAGCGAAACGTCGAGCGTGGACGCGTCGCTCGCCATTCTCGAGCGAGGCCGCGACAACCTTCGACACGCGGGGTTGCTCGAGAGCGGCAAGCACCAGTTCTTCGCGGAAGACGCGTTTCGATGGCTCGCGCGGGCCGTCAAGAAAGCTGACCGTTACGACATCGTGATACTCGACCCGCCCAGTTACAGTTCCACGAAGGCGCATCGCTTCATGGCCGACAAGAACTACACAGCGCTTGCTGCCGATGCCCTGCGGTGCCTCGCACCCGGTGGAACGCTGCTCGCATTCACCAACCACCGCGGCGTGTCACAAGCCAAGTTTCGCAAGATGCTTGCGGCAGCCCTGCGCGAGGCAAACGTCGAGGCTGAGCAGCTCAAGGACCTGTCCGAGCCTGCCGATTTCCCTGCGCCCATTGGAGGCGAGTGCCATCTGAAGGGCGTGATGGTGCGGCTGAACACGCTTTTGTAACCACCCGCGCGCGTTTGTGCCTTGACGTGGCGTCCCGTTTCCGATTCGGATGCGTCGCCAATGTCCGTAGCTACAGCTCCCTCCTCGACCGAGCCCCCAACGCCCGACGCCACGCCCGTGAAGGGGCACCCGCTTGGCCTTTACGGCCTCTTCGGCACCGAAGCGTGGGAGCGCTTCAGCTACTACGGGATGCGCGCGCTGCTTGTGAACTACATGGTGCTCTACCATGGGTGGCAGCCCGGCCAGGCCTCAGGCGTGTACAAATGGTACACGAGCCTCGTCTACCTAACGCCGCTCTTCGGCGGGTTGCTTGCCGACCGTTTCTTGGGGCTGCGTAATTCGATCATTATCGGTGGCATTTTGATGGCGATGGGCCACTTCTTGATGGCCTTCGAGCAGCTGCCGGTCTTCTACACCGCGCTCTTCTTGCTGATCTTGGGCAACGGCTTCTTCAAGCCGAACATCTCGACGCTCGTCGGCAAAATGTACAAACAAGGTGACAAGCGCCGCGACGGTGCGTTCACCATTTTCTACATGGGCATCAACCTCGGTGCCTTCGTTTCGCCCATCGCGTGCGGCTACTTGCGCGAGCACTATGGCTTTCACCACGCCTTCACGCTCGCTGGCATCGGCATGGGCGTCGGCCTGATCATCTTCCTTGTGACGCAGCGCTCAGTGATTCGCGCGGTCGAAGAGGCGGGCAACAGTCTGAAGTCCGGCAAGGAGAAAGTTGCCGAGGAACATGCCAAGGATCCCGATGAAGACAGACCAGGCTTGGCGGGGCTCGCCGGCGCGGTGACCAAAATTTGGCCGCCGTTTCTCGTCCTAGGCAGCGCGTCGATCGCGCTGTTCTATGCGGTCGGCGTCTATCGCGGCGAAGAAAAGCCGACGAGCCTGATCATGCCGATCGCATTCATCGGGGTCTTCAGCTGGATGTGGGTCACGCTCTCAGGCATCAAAGGCGTCGCGCGCGATCGCAGCACCGTGGTCTTCATCACGTTCTTCTTCCAGGTCATCTTCTGGATGGCCTTCGAGCAGGCCGGCAATGCGCTGAACCTTTGGGCCGATCACAATACGGATTTGCACGTCGGCAGTTACAAATATCCCACCGAGTGGTGGCAGTCGGTCAACGCCGTCATGATCGTGATCCTCGCGCCGGTATTCGCCATGGGCTGGACCTGGCTCGGCAGGCGAGGCTGGGAGCCCCGCAGTCCGACGAAGGCGACGATCTCACTCGGGTTCGTAGCCCTATCGTTCGTTCCGATGGTCTTCGGCGCACAGGCTGAAGACAAATTCGTCAACACGCAGGCGCTCGTGGCAATGCCCGAGGGCATCGCGCTTGACCAAAAGGTGCATGCCGGCCGGCTCACCTTCGACGCGTCGAGGAAAGAGCTCACCGTGCGCGGCGTGCTGCCTCGCTATGTCACCAACGATCTTCTTGTCGAACGCACCGAAGCTGCGGCGACCAAGGTTGAAGCCAAAGAGAAGCTCACGGGATTCTTCAAGGCGGTTGACGACCTTGAGTCGGCCACGCGCAAGGCGACCAAAGAGGCGCCTGTGAAGTTGCAGCTTGCGGCACTGCCGGCGACGTGGGTGTTCCCGTTTACTCCTGAAGAGGCGGACAAGGTGGGCGTTTCGTGG